>NZ_JBFBKY010000004.1:217840-366019 GCF_040702335.1 Pseudarthrobacter sp. NPDC080039
ACGGAGCCATCATCTGGTCCACCGCCACAGGAGCCCAGGTCTCCCCCAACGGACCCATCCGCAGCGCCTGGCAGGCCAGCGGCTTCGAGGGAGGCACCCTGGGCTACCCGACCGGACCGGTAACCTGCGGACTGAAAAACGGCGGCTGCTACCAGAACTTCCAAAACGGAGCCATCATCTGGTCCACCGCCACAGGAGCCCAGGTCTCCCCCAACGGACCCATCCGCAGCGCCTGGCAGGCCAGCGGCTTCGAGGGAGGCCCCCTCGGCTACCCGACCGGACCGGTAACCTGCTCTGCTGATGGGCAAAGCTGCACCCAGTTCTTCCAGGGAGGTCGGATCGACTGGACCGCAACTGCCGGCGCCAAGATCACTCGGCAGTAAGGTAACAGCAAAGAAAATGTCGATGGCGCCCCGCAAGCGGGCCGCCATCGACATTTAAAATTGATACTTACGCGCCGTGCTCCAGCAGGTCAATCAAGTATTGGCCGTAACCACTCTTGATGAGCGGTGTGGCACGTTCGCGCAGTTCCTCATCAGTGAGAAAACCAAGTCTCCACGCGATTTCCTCCGGAGCACCGATCTTCAGGCCCTGGCGGTTTTCGGTGGTGCGGACGAAGTTCGAGGCGTCGTTTAGGTCATTGAAGGTGCCGGTGTCCAGCCAAGCGGTGCCGCGGGGGAGAATCTCGACCTGCAACTTCTCGCGCTCCAGGTAGGTGCGGTTTACGTCGGTTATCTCGAGTTCGCCGCGCGGCGAGGGCTTGAGGTTCTTCGCGATATCGACCACATCGTTGTCGTAGAAATAAAGGCCGGGCACTGCGTAGTGGCTCTTGGGTTTTGCCGGCTTCTCTTCAAGGGAGATCGCCTTCCCATCAGGGCCAAATTCCACAACGCCGTACGACGTGGGGTCCGCTACCCAGTATCCAAAGACAGCGCCGCCGTCGATATTTTCGAAGCGGCGGAGCTGCGTGCCCATACCCGGACCGTAAAAGATGTTGTCCCCGAGGACCAACGCCACCGGCTCGTTTCCGATATGTTCGGCACCCAGAATGAAGGCCTGCGCCAGCCCGTCAGGAGACGGCTGCTGGATGTACGTCAGGCTCACCCCGAATTGTGATCCATCCCCCAGGAGCCGCTGGAACTGCTCGGCGTCGTGCGGAGTGGTAATGATCAGGATGTCCCGTATGCCCGCGAGGATCAGGGTTGAGAGCGGGTAGTAGATCATCGGCTTGTCGTAGACCGGAACGAGCTGCTTGCTGACACCAAGCGTGATCGGGTGGAGCCTCGATCCCGTTCCGCCGGCGAGAATGATTCCTCGCACGCTCACCTTCTTTCGTTGTCGTTGGTTCGCAATCGGTTACACGATATCGCTACTCGCCCGTACTCCCAGCCGCGAGGTGCTACGAATGCCGGCACTTCGGCGAGCTGCGGGTCGGAAGCACATGCGGATCGTCCCGCCAAAACCTGCTCTCCCCACGATGGGCCGTCTGCCCTGGAACTGGTGGGTGGAAAGAATCCGAGGAACAGAATGGTGGCAAGTATTGTCGCGCAACTGTTTTGCCATGTGATTCCGCGGCGCAGGGAGGGCACCGGGGCTACAGGCCTCTCCGTTTCGCGACGCCAATGAAAACGGCCCGACGCCAGCGCCAGCGCCCCAAGTGCAAACATGGCCGGAGCAACTGCGTACCGCAGGAAGTCGAACTTCAGCCACTCCTGGTTCGTAAACGACGAATAATTCATAAATGCGCGGTTGTTGAAAACTTGGGCGGCAAACCAGAGGGCCGCGGAAACTCCGACGGACGCCAGCACGGCCACAAGCGTTGCGCGCCCATTGAATGCTGCGGCGACAGCAGGAGCCAATAACAACGCTACGGGGACCAGGAGCAGAGCTCCGCCGAAGTAAGTCCACGCGACGCCTACGCTGGACGCTGAACTTTCGACGCTCGACATACCTCCCTGCAGAAGCCACCCGATAATGACGCTTCCAAGGTCCCACGGCACTGCGTCCTGTGAGACCGAGCGCGGGAAGCTGACGTAGGTGATGAATTGCAGGGCAAGACCCAGGAGCAGGCCGACCGACCCGCCCCATTGACGCCGGGTGCGAACGGCAAGCCAGATAAGAGGTACAAAAAGAACCGTTTGGATCTCAGTGGTGGCGGCCACGAAAGACACAAGTACAAGCAGGATGTTGGACGAACGGCGCCGGGATTGATGTATGAGAATCCACGGGGTCAGCCACAGCATGTACCAATGAAGGTTGGCTGTATTTCCCATGACCTCAAGAGGTGCAACGGGTAGGAGTGCGGGTATCCCCGCGAGTAACAGCCGGCTCCAGACCGACGGAATATGTGACCGGCTAAGGAAGAAGACAGCCACGCCGACAAGCCCGACGCACGCGCAGGACAGCCACGAGATCCGCTCGGCGTATCCTTCGAGCGGACCCATACGAAGGGATAAGTGAGCCAGAAGCCGCGGAAGTAGATGGAGATATCCGTCATACGGGTCCATAAGGCCGCTCAGGAACCGGCTGTCCATCGCCTGACGAAGGAAGATGCCGCCATCCTCCGCCCAGAGGGTCTCCCTGGTCAATCCAGGAAGTCTGATCCAAGCCAGGAGTGTGAGGGCTGCAGCACCCAGAACGGCTGCGGCGAAGGCCCGGAATCCGTTCCTCGATACAGCGAGAGTCCCGCGGAACGCCCTCGGCAGACGGGGCGTTCCGGGAGCATCGACAAGCCGCGGTGGACGCAGCTGGCCAGCCGGCAAGTTCAAGTCGGACGTCCCTTCATTCAAACAATGTTCAAAGCCTATCGGCTACGATCTTGAATCATGCAACGACTCCTCGTCACCGGCGGCGCCGGCTTCATTGGTTCCAATTTCGTCCACTACGTTCTTGAAAACACCGACCAGCAGGTCACCGTTCTGGACAAGTTGACGTACGCCGGCAACCTGGAATCGCTTAAGGGTCTGCCCGAGGAACGTTTTACGTTCGTTCATGGCGATATCGCCGATGCTGCCCTCGTGGATCAGCTGGTTGCCGAGACCGACGTCGTGGTGCACTATGCAGCCGAATCGCACAATGACAACTCCCTGCATGACCCCCGCCCCTTCCTTGATACAAACATCATCGGGACCTACACGCTGATCGAGGCTGCCCGGAAGCACGACAAGCGGTTCCACCACATCTCAACCGACGAAGTCTACGGCGACCTTGAGTTGGATGATCCTGAACGATTCACGGAGCAAACGCCGTACAACCCGTCCAGCCCATATTCTTCAACCAAGGCCGGCTCGGACCTGCTGGTCCGCGCCTGGGTGCGTTCCTTCGGCCTGCAGGCGACGATCAGCAACTGTTCCAACAATTACGGCCCGTACCAGCACGTGGAGAAGTTCATTCCACGGCAGATCACCAACATCATCGATGGTATCCGGCCGAAGCTTTACGGCAAGGGCGAGAACGTTCGTGACTGGATTCACGCCAACGACCACTCGTCTGCCGTGCTGGCCATCATCGCCAAAGGCAAAATCGGTGAGACGTACCTCATCGGCGCCGACGGTGAGAAGAATAACAAAGATGTAGTCGAGCTGATCCTCAAGCACATGGGCCAGTCACCGGATGCCTATGACCATGTCGTGGACCGGCCCGGCCACGACCTCCGGTACGCCATCGATTCCACCAAGCTCCGCACGGAGCTCGGTTGGGAACCGCAATTCTCCAACTTTGACGCCGGCATTGAGGCCACAATTGCCTGGTACCGCGACAACGAAGACTGGTGGCGACCCCAGAAAGCCCTCACCGAAGCCAAGTACAAGGAACAGGGCCAGTAAGACATGTCTATTGAGTTTTCAAAAAAGCTGGTTGCCCACGAAACACCAATACCAGGCGTTGTCCTTTACGACCTGCCGGTGCACGGTGACAACCGGGGGTGGTTCAAGGAAAACTGGCAGCGGGAAAAGATGGTGGCCCTTGGGCTGCCGGACTTCCGTCCAGTTCAGAACAACATCTCGTTCAACGAGAAAGCAGGCACCACACGCGGCATCCACGCCGAGCCATGGGACAAATTCATTTCGGTAGCCACCGGCCGGATCTTTGGCGCTTGGGTGGACCTCAGGGAAGGGCCGTCGTTCGGTGCGGTTTTCACCGCCGAACTCGATGCCAGCCAGGCCATCTTCATCCCCCGGGGCGTCGGCAACGCTTTCCAGACCCTCGAAGACAACACCGCCTATACGTATCTCGTCAATGACCATTGGTCAGCTGACGCGCAGGGCCAGTACACTTTCCTGAACCTTGCCGACGAGACGGTGTCCATTCCGTGGCCTGTGCCCCTTGGGCAGGCCGAACTTTCCGACAAGGATAAAGCGCATCCCCGCCTTCAGGACGTTGCGCCGATGCAGGCTAAGAAAACCCTCGTGCTGGGCGCAAACGGTCAACTCGGCAAGGCACTGCAGGACGCCTACGATGGCGATCCATCGGTGGAATTCGCAGGCCGGAACGAGTTTGATCTGGCCTCGCCTGATTCCGGCTCAGGCCTGAACTGGAAGAACTACTCCACAATCATCAACGCTGCCGCGTACACGGCCGTGGACAACGCGGAAACCGCGGAAGGCCGGGAAGCCGCCTGGAATGTGAACGTTAAGGGCGTGGCCAACCTGGCCCGCATCGCCATCGAAAACAACCTGACCCTGGTCCATGTCTCCTCGGACTACGTCTTCGACGGCACAAAGTCATCCGCGTACGTGGAGGATGATCCGGTCTGCCCGCTCGGGGTGTATGGCCAAACGAAGGCAGCCGGCGACGCTGCCGTGAGCCTGGTGCCCCGGCACTACATAGTTCGCACCAGCTGGGTAATCGGAGACGGGAATAATTTCGTCCGGACAATGGCCGCACTTGCCGGAAGGGGCATCAAGCCTTCCGTCGTAAACGATCAAATCGGCCGCCTGAGTTTCACCGCGGACATTGCTGCAGGCATTAAGCACCTGCTGGACACTGACGCGGAGTACGGCACCTACAATCTTTCCAACGACGGCGAGCCGTTGTCCTGGGCGGCCATCGCCGCCCTGGTGTACGAATCGTGCGGCGCTTCGCCGGATGCCATAACCGGCGTGAGCACCGAGGAGTACTTTGCGGGCAAAGCTGCGGCGCCCCGTCCGCTCAACAGCGTCCTCGACCTGTCAAGGATCAAGTCAGCAGGATTCTCTCCCGTGGATCAGCTCCAGCGTCTTCGCGAGCTGCCGCTCATGTCATCGAGTGTTCGGTGAGTGCTGCGCGTCGGGGTGTTTGTGGTTGTGTGAGAGGATAGTGCGGTGAGTAAGACGTGGGTTGTCATTCCGATGTACAACGAGGCAACCGTTGTTGGCAAGGTCATCGAAGGCCTGTTGGGGACCTTTCCAAACGTAGTGTGTGTTGACGACGGCAGCCGTGATGGTTCTGTAGTTGTAGCCCGCAACGCGGGCGCGGTTGTGGTAGAGCATCCTGTGAACCTTGGCCAGGGTGCGTCGCTGCAGACGGGGATTGAGTACGCGCTGCAGGACCCCCAGACCGACTCCATTGTTACCTTTGACGCCGATGGGCAGCACCGCGTGGAAGACGCCGTGGCCATGGTGGAGCGCTTGCGAACGGAATCGCTGGATGTGGTGCTCGGTTCGAGGTTCCTGGATTCCAGGACGAAACTGACGGCCATGAAGCGGCTTGTACTGAAGGTCGCTGCGCTGCAGATGAAGTTGTCCACGGGACTGGACCTGACCGATGCCCACAACGGGCTGCGTGTCCTGGGCAGGGATGTTGCCAGCCGCATTCAGCTTAGACAGAACCGCATGGCGCATGCGTCGGAACTGGTCCACCAGTTGGCGGCCTTCAAGGTGAGGTACGTGGAACACCCGGTGCACATCATCTATACGGACTATTCGAAGGCCAAAGGCCAGTCCCTGCTCAATTCGGTGAACATCGTTGCCGACCTGTTCTTCAAATAGGAGGGCCAACCCTTGATCTTCATAGTCCAGCTTGTTCTGGTCATCGCAGTAATCTTTGTGTCGCTGGCCCTGATGCGCGGTGGGTCGAATACGCGGCACCTGGCGATCCGGCGGTTGCTGCTGATGGTTTTTGCCTTCGCCGCCGCAATCTCTATCTTCCTCCCCGACCTGCTGACTCGCGTGGCGCAGTTCCTGGGCATCGGGCGTGGCACGGACCTGGTCCTTTATGCCCTGATCTTCTGTTTCTTCGTCTTCATGTCAACGACGTACCAGCGGTTCCGGCAGTCAGAGTTCGCGCTGACGCTCCTGGCGAGGCGAATGGCCCTTGACGAGGCCCCCCGCCCGTGGCTGGAGGACGACCGTCCACGCCTGCAGGCTCCAGTCAAACAGCAGCCCACCGCAGCATCCGGGTCTGAACGCTGACACGGAATTTCACCGGCAGGGGTGCGGCGTTTGGCCGTCCCGCCGTCGGAACGTTCCTGGAAGGCTGACACGCGTCAGCTGCAACGCCAGGCGCCAAGGGCCTGAGCACGGTTTAGACCGGCTCAGGCCCTTCGGCGTAATTGCGGTTCTTTTCGTCTTCCACCAATGGTGCAGCTCCAAGGCACGGGTAGGGCGGCAGCCGGCCGGCCGGGAGCATCACGCAAACGCCAGCCGGCCCGCAGGCCCTCGATCTACCCGCCCAGGGGCTCGAAGAAGCTTCCGTCCGTCAGATTGGCTGGGACGACAGCGCCGTGTAGCCGGAGGGATTGGATTCCTGCCACCGCCAATGGTCCGCACACATGGCTTCGAAGGACCGTTCAGCCTTCCACCCCAACTCGCGCAACGCTTTGGACGGGTCGGCGAGGCTAACAGCGACATCACCGGGCCGGCGGTCCACGATTTCAAAGGGCACCGGGCGGCCCGTGACTTTGGCAAAAGCATCAATGACCTCCAGCACGGACGTCCCCCGCCCCGTGCCCAGGTTCCATGTGAACAGGCCTGAATTGCTTTCCAGGTACTGCAGCGCGGCCAGGTGCCCGGCGGCAAGATCCACCACGTGGATATAGTCCCTAACCCCAGTTCCATCCGGGGTGTCGTAGTCGTCGCCGAATACCCGCACCAGGGGGCGCATACCTACCGCGACCTGCGCCACAAAAGGCAGCAAATTGTTTGGCGTGCCCACCGGGTCTTCACCGATACGGCCTGAATCATGCGCGCCGGCGGGATTAAAGTAGCGCAGGACAGCGACCCGCAACGTGGGGTCCGCTGCTGCCACGTCCTCCAGAATCTCTTCGATCTGCTGCTTGGTGCGGCCATACGGGTTTGTGGCGTTGCGCCGCATCCCCTCGAGCAAGGGAAGCGGATTCTGGGGGTCGTAGACGGTGGCCGACGAACTGAACACGAGGCGGGTGACACCATGCTTTTTGAGGGCCGCTAGCAGGTTCAGTGTGCCCACTACATTGTTCATGTAGTACTCATAGGGGATTTGGGCTGACTCCCCCACGGCCTTCAATCCAGCGAAATGGATCACCGCATCCGGCTGGAACTCCCCCACCGCTGCTTCGAGTGCATTTGTGTCCAGAAGATCGGCCCAACGCGTCTTCACGGGCACGCCGGCAAGCTCTTCAACCCGTTCAAGCGACACCGGGCTGGCGTTGCGCAAGTTGTCGTAAACCATGACCTCGTGCCCGTGCTCAAGTAATTGCAAGACAGTGTGGGAGCCAATAAAGCCAGCCCCGCCGGTAACCATAATCTTCATGTCTTCAGGCTATCGGCACAGAGCCGCCCACGTTCAATCGGGCACGACCACATACCTGCCCATTGCTATGATGGGGGACGCCCCACACCCAACCCGCCGGAGAATATGCATGCCCACACGACCGGTCGTATCCGTCTGCATGGCGGCTTATAACGGCGCACAGCACATCCACGAGCAGCTCGATTCCATCCTCGCGCAGCTGACCGAGCACGACGAAGTGATCATTGTCGACGATGGTTCTACAGACGGCACCCGCGAATGGCTCACCAACATGCGCGACCCCAGGGTGAAAGTCCACTTCAACGAATCCAATCTCGGGTATGTCCGCAACTTCGAAAAGGCACTCGGACTCAGCACCGGAGAGATTGTCATGCTCTCCGACCAGGACGACCTCTGGCTGCCCGGACGGGTGGACGCCCTTGTCCGGGCACTTGATGGCGCAGAGGCCGTCGCCTCAAATTTCAGCTACTTCGAAGGCACGCCGCGGAAGCTTGAGCAGCTGCGCCTCAAACAGGGCACCGGTGGTCACAGGGTCCGGAACCTTATCCGGCTCTGGATCGGCATCATTCCCTACTACGGTTGCGCCATGGCCTTCCGCCGGACCTTCATCCAAAGCAGCCTCCCCTTTCCCCCGTTCCTCTACGAAACTCACGACCAGTGGCTCGCTATGCTCGCCAACGTCAGAGGAACCATGGCCCACCTCGAACTCGAAACCCTCAGCCGGCGGCTTCACGCAAATAACACAACACCCAAAACCTTCAGAGGCATCCCAACCATTCTGAAATCACGCTGGATGCTCAGCAAGGCCTTTGTTGAGGCAGTGAAGCGGCGCAAAGGTCCTCGGCCCGCTTAGCGCTTGGCGCTGCTTGACGTATTCGCAGCGACCATCAGGGTGGTCACGGAGCTACCGGCGTCGGCAACAGCTCTGGACCTGCGACCCCCATTGCCTTTCAGGTCGATAACAACGAAAAAATGTAGAGGGGCGGCGCCTTCCCGGCGCCGCCCCTCTACATGCTGAGTTGCTGGAAGCTTAGGCCACCACGTGCTTGAGAAGCTTCTGCACCGCCGCACTGTTGCCGGCCGCAAGGCCCTTGCCCACGAGGGAGGCAGCGTTGAGCCTGCTCATAAGGTGGGTGGTCGCGGCACGTGCGGCCTTCGTCCAGCCGCGGGCTTTAAACCGTTCCGCCTGGTCCTGGAAGAATCGCCGCTCCTCTTCAAACCGGCGCCCGTCAAGGGCACGGACCGAGGAGTCGGATGCGGAATGTCGACGGTACAGGAAAGCGAGCTCGGGATCCACGACCATAGCACCGCCTCGGTCCGCGACATCGAGGAGCATGGCCAGGTCCTGCACGACATCCAGTCCCTCTGTGAACCCGATCCCCTGCACAACCTCCGCACGCCATGCAAGCGACGGGAAGTAGGTCCAGTTCGCACGCAGGAGACTTGCAGCCAGGTCCTCGTTGGCGAGCACCAGCGGCGCTGATGTCTGGGGTGCGCACGCCTTCTTGACACGATCCACGAGCGGATTAACCGCGATGCCGTTCTCGTCGATCACCTGGACACCCGGCTGCACGATTGCAGCTTCCGGGTGGGCCTCAAAGGAGCGAACAACGACGTCGAGATAGTTGGGCAGCATAATGTCGTCGGCACCCATGATGACCACAATAGGAGCCTCCGCCTGCGAGAGGGCCTTGCGGTAGTTTCCGTTGGCTCCCAAATTCTCAGCATTCTTTTGGTACGAAACCCTCGGATCATCAATGCCGGCAAAAAACTCTTCGGGCTCCTTGCTCGGGTAGCCGTCATCGAAGACCCGCAGGCGCCAATCATGGAAATGTTGAGCCATGACGCTGTTGGCAGCCTTCTTCATAAGTCCCACGTCCCCGTAATAGGGCAGCATGACGTCGACTACGGCCATAGAGAGATCCTCCCACCATCGTTGTTGCGCCAGACGGCGCCTGACCATGCTACCGGACCGAGCGCGTTCGCATCCGCCGATAGACTGGAACGAACAGCCCGAGATCAAGGCTCCTGGAAGGAACACCATTGCCGCAGCAGGACTCCGTCGTCGCCGTACTGTCACTTTTCAACCCTCCAGCTGAAGTCGTCGAGCGGGTCCGGAGGCTACAGCGCCAAGTGGACAACGTGGTGGTTGTCGACGACGGCTCACCCTCACCCGATGCCCGCACCTTTGAACAATTGGCGGACGTTGCCCAGGTCATAAGGCTCGGCGAGAACAAAGGCATCGGCGCCGCCCTTAACGCTGGAATACAGCATGCGCGGGCCGCTTGGGATCCGGCGTGGCTGCTAACGCTCGATCAGGACTCCGAGATCGGCCCGCATTTTATCGAGCGCGCGCTGGAGACTGCGCAACGCGCCACGGGCGCTGGGATTAAAGTGGGTGCGGTCACACCAGAGACACACAACGGAACGCGCATCGACATGCTTCCCGGGAAGGACGAATTCGGGGAAGGCTTCGACCCGATGCAGTCCGGCACACTTATTTCCGCCACAGCGCTGGACCACGTGGGCCTCCTCGACGAGGCGCTCTTTATCGATGCTGTTGATTCGGAATACACCGCGCGGCTGCGACAGCACGGCTATCGCCTCATCACGGGCGATGGCTGCGACCTCTCCCACACCCTGGGGCAAGCACGTCCGATGAAGTTCCTGGGTCTCCGCGTAAAGATCGCCGGACGCGAGCTGAACGTTTATTACCATGCCCCATTCCGCGTCTACTACATGGCGCGGAACAGCATTCAATTGACCCGCAAATACCTTCTTGGCCAGCCGGCTTGGATTTTCAAGCGGGTGGCACTTGAAACCATCTTCCACCTGATACGCGTGACATACGGACCCAACCGGATGGCGCTGCTCAAGGCTGTTGTCCTCGGGACACGCGATGGGCTTCGGGGGCGTCGAGGACGAATCCCGCAGGACGTCCAGGACAAGCTCACGGCTCCCTAAGGCTGCCCACAGGAGGCAGAAAAGCATGGGCCTGCTGGCCCGAACGCGCGGAACAGCTGCCACCTGTTCAACGCAATCCGGGCTCAGCTGGCATTGATGCACCACCGCTGGCAGCGCCAGGGACGACAGCTATTTGAGCGCGTTGATCCCCAGAGCCTGGCGGCCCTCCCGGGGCAGGGTCGCGACCAGGCCGCCGGGCGCAATGCGCCGCGGCCGGCGGGAGACTCCGTGGAACCATCCTCGGGCCGCAGCTGAAACCCACCCCAGCTTGTTCTCGGCCTTGACAGCCTGCTCGAGGGTCTGAATGGCCAGGCCGCCCAGGTTGATGATCTTTGAGTTCCGATCAGTGTCCTTTTCCCGCACGTACCACAGGGTGTTTCGGATGTGGTAGTAAAGGCGCGGCCCCATGTCGGCCGTCGTGCCCTTGGCAACGGGATGGTTGACCATGCTCGCCGGAACGGTCATTGCGAGCCCCATACGGGACAGTCTGTGCGTGTATTCAGAGTCGTCGATCCAGATAAAGAAGTCGACGAACGGAAGGTGGGTCTCCCTTGCGAAGTCCAGGTTGACCAGCACGCCAACAAAGGTAGCGGTGTCGATCGCCACGCCGCCGGCGGCATTCGCATCCATGTGCCGCTTGGCATCTGTCGTAATGACCGGAGGGTTGCGGGTGTTGAAGACGTCGCGTCCGTGCGTAACCAGGGAAGCCAGAACCGAGGGGCGAGGCTCCATGCCCTGGAACGCTTCCTTCAGTGGCGCGAAGGCATCCAACTCCGGTTCGGCGTCGTCATCCATCAGCCAGGCAGCCTCATGGCCTTTCGCCATGGCAATGTCCAGTCCCCAAGCGAAACCGCCGGCGCCGCCCAGGTTCTTGCCCGTCTCGAACAGGGTCACATTTGGATGGTTCTTTCGCACGTAGTCCGCGCTGCCGTCCGTTGAACCGTTCTCGACCACGATGATCTCGTCCAGCGGTTCGCTCTGGGACTCCAGCGCGACAAGGCACTTTTCTAAAAGCTTTATTCGGTTGTATGAAACGACAACGGCCGCAAACGTCAATGCATCTCCTAAGTGCGGGGCCAGTCCAAGCAGTCTATAGGACGGACCCCTTCAGCCCGTCGCCTAGAATCGAAGGGTCCCCCTCGAACAGGAGTCCCGTGTCCATCAGAGCAGGATCTGCCCACATTCGCCGCCTGATCAGCTTCGCCGCTACGGTTGGGGCGTCGACTGTCGTGAGTCTGGTCACAGTTCCCCTGATCATTGGCCGGACAAGTGCTGCGGCTTGGGGCAGCCTGGCAGTCATACAGACAGGAGCCATCCTCTTCGGCGTTCTCGTTGCCTTCGGGTGGGGAACGACTGGTGCGGCCACTGTGGCCAGCATGCCGCGGGAGGCGAGGCCTGCGATGTATCTGGAATCACTCGTGTCACGGGCCTATCTCTTCATCTTCACGCTTCCAATCATGATCGTGGTGATGCTCTTGATTTCACCCGCAGGCGTCGGCGTAGTGATTGCTGGATCCGTTGCCTATCTGCTGCCTTTCCTTGGGGCGACATGGTATTTCATAGGTGAGGCCCGTCCGCTCCGGCTCTTCCTGCTCGATGCCCTCCCCCAAATGGTGGGGGTTATGGTTGGCTTCCTTGTACTCAGCGTGACCGGGGAACTTGCCCACTTCCTTATCGCCCTGGCCGTTCTCACGGCTGTGGGGGTGTTCCTGTCCAGCGCGGTAATCCTTCGGGGCCTTCCTGCCAATACGAGAGTCGATTTGGGGCTGAGGCCGGCGATGGCCCGCCTTGCACCGCAGCGCCATGGCGTAATTACGGCCGGGACCACAAGTCTCTACGTGACCTTGCCCCTTCTCGCCGTCTCCGCGCTTGCCCCGGCCGCCACCCCTCTGTACGCCATGGGCGACAAACTCTTCAGGTTCGGCCTGGTGGCCTTCTCTCCGGTACTGCAGGTCATTCAGGGCTGGGTTCCAGAGGGAGGACCGGTAACCGTCGCCCACCGTGCCCGGCGGGCAGCCATAATTGGCCCCTTGTTCGGCCTGCTCGGCGGGGCAGTCATAACACTCGCCACACCCACCGTCGCCGGCATGCTCTCTCACGGCGAACTCAGGCTCACAATGGCCCAGGCGCTCCCTTTTGGCCTCATGTTCACCGTCGTTGCCTGCACGCAGATTATCGGCCTGGCATGCCTGGTTGCGATGAATCAGTCAAAGGCCCTGGCCAGTTCCACAGTGCTCGGTGCTATAGCAGGAGTTCCCCTCATTCTCGGCGCCGCCTACTTCCTCGACGCTTGGATTGTGGCGTGGGCAGTCGTCGTATCGGAACTCGTTGTCCTTGCCTACCAGGCGTATGCGCTCCGCCGGCAGCTGAGCCGGCAGAAGGTCACGGCGCCCAGCGTGGTGTGACCAGGGCGCGAGTCCGACCGTGGGTCAACAATGGCCTTACCTCGGAGACCGGCAGACCCCGTGAGCTTGTTGTGCACGTTATTTGGGGTCCAAGATGCTGCTGGTGGCCGGCCCACGTTGCGCGGGCACCCCCAGGCCTCCAGCAGCTTCTCCGGGGGCCCGGTGTTCCTGGCTGTGCAGCAGTGCGCCTTCTCCGCCATCAGAGGCTGATGAGTGGTTTCTTTCGGGCTGTCCACACAAGCTGGCCGGGAGGTACCGGCGGTCAGAGACTACGACGCAGCACAAGCCGTGATCCGGAGCAGGCGTGCGCCGCCGTGCTGCCTTATCACTTCCGCAACGCCCTTTGTGTCCAGCCCCAAGAGGCCGTCGTAGGGGTGGTTTCCCCCGCCGATCTCGTCCCTGCCGAAATCGAGCACGTACCGGAGTCCAAGTCTGTTGACAGCTCCGCACACCCTTGGGTCCCACCGCGCATCGTCAAGCTTTTTGTTGACGAGATCCACATCGGGAAGGGTAGCCGACAACATATGAAGCTGCAGAGTCTTTCGCTGGCCAAATGTGTACGCGAGAGCAGTCCCCGTCCAGGGATTCCCGGCCAGGACCTCGCCGTCAGGAACGAGGGAAGGCAACTCGTCCAAAAGCTCCTTTTCATCCCGGTTCAGGAGGGGGGACGTATCCGAAAGCGAGTACTTGCCTTGGGCCGAGTAGACCTGATGGACGACGTTTGTTGCCTGCCCAATCAGAAAAACGAGCACAAGCAACCCTGCGACCTGTGGACTGGAGAAGCGCCGTCCCTTCCATGCAAGCAAGGGCTGCAGTTTGTGAGTCATGGAGACCACGGCCCACGACACTACAGGTATTGCTGCTATGGGAAGCAGGGCTGCCAGCCTGTACGAGTCGGCATACCAAGGGCCGGCAACTGTTCTCCGGAAGGGAAGAGCATCGATTGCCGCCACGTTCACAAACAGGTATGCCCCAACCGCGAACAGGCCTGCCACCCAGCGCCGTTCAGGCGACCTAAGCAGGTAGAAAAGGCCCAGCAAGATGAACACCGCGATGATTGGCGTGGAAGCCTGCCCAAGCGGTGCCACCATGATGGCCTCCCCAATGGCCTGTGCACGCATTTCGACGGGGTTCCAGTAGGAGGAAGGATCCGGCCGAACAAATTTCCAGAGCAAAAGCGTGAACGCCAACGCTGCTGCGGCAGCAACAACCAGATACGTTCGCTGGCGCCGCCCGGCCATCTGCCACCTGCGCCACAGGAATACCAGGAACATCGGCCATGTGAAGGCCACAAGGGAATGCAGGGCGCTCGGGTGGGCGAGAGCAAGGCCCGGTAGCCCAAGGCAAAGCAAAAGCGCTGCCGACGAGGGAACCAGTTCCGGGGCTGCAGAAACCCGCAACAGCTGGACCATAAGGCCGAGGGCCGCTGGCAGGAGGGCAACGGCCAGATGATTCGGATACAGTACGCCAAAATCCAGAAGGAGCAGCGGGAAGGCTGCGAAAGCTCCGGAGGCCACTCCGGAGACCACGGTGAGGAGACTGGATTTCCCGAGCAGTTGGCGGCAGAGATAGACACAACCGGGGACCCAGACCGCCATGGCAACTACGGCCGACACCGCGAAAATGGCAACCGGCGCCGTCTGGCCACTGAGCGCCATGGTGAGACTGACGATGCCGTGCCATGCAGCGGGGTAAAAGGCGGAGCCGTTCAGTTGTCCCAGCGTGAGACTTGACGCTGAACGTGTTTCCTTTATCCATGTCAGGGCGTTCAAGTGAAAAACGTCATCAATGGTCTGTGAGAACGCTCCTGGATGTCCCCATGAAACCAGTAGAGTGCCGCCCACCAGCACGGCGCCCAAACCGATACCCACTGCCGAAAATCGCGGCCAATCTCCCTGGACCCGGAGTGAGCCGGGCGGCATGAGAACCCGCAAAACGCTCAGGAGGACGCAGGCAATCAGTGCAGAGCCGAAAAATTGCAGGCCGCCCCACGGGATCCCACAGAGCGCGAGAACCACAGCAGAAACCGCGACGACGGACACGCTCAGCAAAGGAGCCGCAACCAGCAGCCCCAAGCCGCGCAGCTTCCATATCCAGCCCATCACGAGCCCGGGAAGGAACAACACGGCAAGAGCCGCTAACGCAGCCACCAAAGCGGACAACCACTCCACCTTCTCATTGCCCCTGTTCTTTATTGGCCGTTGGCACCGCGGCACCGCCGCACACGTCGAGCTTTAGTAGACGGGCGCTGCCTTCTTGGTCGATGACATGCGCAACACCGGCCGTGTCCAGCCCCAGCAGCCCGTCATAGGCTTCGTGCCTGAAATTGCGGAACTCCCTTGTTCCGAAATCGAGCACGTATCCCACTTTGAGGCGGTCAACGGCTGGGCAGACCTGTGGATCCCATCGGGCATCACGCAGCTTTCCGTCGACCATCCTCATGTCGTCACTCACCGTCGACAACGTGTGCAGTTCAGGGGTGCGGCGACCTGTGTAGGCGTAAACGAGTGAGGCTCCCGTCCATGGATTCCCGGCGATGACCGCATCCTTCGGAACGTGCTCTGCAACGCGCATGAGCAGATGCTCCTCATCGGTACTCAGGAGCTCCGATTGGTTGGTCTGGTTATATCCGTTCTGCGCGTCCCACACTGCGGCCCTCATGTTTCCCAGTTGGCCCTCGGCGGCGAAAAGGAAAACGAAAACGATCAAAACGACGGACTGAACAGACACGCGGGATGACTGAATCGGGCGCGCAAGCGCGGCAAGGCGCGCGAAGCGACGTTCGACGTGCCCGCTGTGCAGGAAAGTGTCGACCACCCTCCCAGCACGGACCAGGAACCAGTCGAATCCGACCAGAACAATCGGTGCCATCACGACCGGCAAGAGAGCGGCCACGCGGAAGGCATCGTTGTACCACACGCCCGTGATGTACTCACGGAACGGTACGCGGTCAAAAGACGAAACGGCGACGAACAGGAAAGCTGTCACGACAAACAGGGCCAACAGCCAACGCAGTGGCGCAACCCTTGTCACGAGAACAAGACCACCGAGAAGGCCGCCCGCTATGAACAATCCCACCGCGCCTCCCATGGGTGCCGCGAGGAATATTTGCCCTAAAGACTGTGCCAGGGATTGGACGGGGGGCCCGATGGAGTCCACAGCTTCCGGCCGAAGCGCGCCCCATAAGGCAACGGTAGCCGCGCCGGCCAGGACGAGAACGACGACGGCGATGGTCCTCGCACGCTTCTCGGGCATCCCTGCAAGAAAGCGGCGCGCGGCCCGTCGGTGAGCCATGATCACCAGCGGCCAACCCATGGCGATCAGGGCCATAACGGCACCTGGATGAGCCAGTGCCAGACCTGGAGCACCGATTATGAGGCATAGGAGAGCGAGCCCCTCAAATTCTCCCTTAAGGTCAGACGAGAACCCAAGCATCCTCACCACCAAAGCAAGCGCGAGCGGCAACAAGGCTGTCGAGTAAAGATTGGGATACAAGACCCCCCACATCGCCAGAAGAATTGGCTGTGCGGGGAAGGACGCGGCGACCAGCCCGGCGAGGATTCCCACCCTCGGCGATCGGGGGCACACCTGTCTTGCGAGCAGGAGCACGGCTGCGGGCCAGACGGCTGCCGCCGTGACAATGCACAGCGAAGATACTGCAACGGGTACGGAGACACCCGCAAATTCAACAATCAAGGCGCCGAGTGTGTGCCAAGCCGCAGGGTAGAAAGGAATTCCCGTCATTCCACCCAACTGCAGGGACGAGGCGAAGCCCGTCTCCACTATGTAGCGGATGGCGTTCAGGTGGAAGATATTGTCGGCAGTTTGGGAAATATGTTGTGGTTGTCCAAACATCCGCATGAATTGGATCGAGGCAACAAGGGCTCCCAAAGCAAGGCCGATAATGTCCGTCCGTATCCGCCCTGGGTAGCCGCCCCGAAAGTCAGATGAGGCGCGCCCTGCAAGCCTGCCGACCACGGCAGACGCAGCGGCGAAGACCAGGGCGGCGACGATGAAGCCAGTCTTGTCCCAGCGAAGGCCAAGCAATTGGAAAAGGACAGGGCCGACGGCCACCACCGTGGTGGTGAACAGGGGCGCGAGGGCATAGAGCGTAATTCCCCGAAGCCGTAGTCCCAACCCGACCAGAACACCTGGGACGAAAACAACGGCGAAGGCAACCAGGAGCGACGGTACTGCGGGTAACCACGTCAACATGCGGCTCCCCCACACCAACCTGCGGTCATGCGTCCAGGCTCCGGCCGCGGAGTTCGCCGACCACGTCGTGCACTTCGCCGTCCATGATCACCTTGCCGTGCTCAAGGAGGACCCCGCGTTCACATATCGTCGACACCAGATCAAGGTCATGGCTCACCACAAAGAGCGTTTTGCCCTTCTCAGCCAGTTCTTTGATCTTGGCGATGCACTTGCGCTGAAAAGGCTCGTCACCCACGGCAAGAATCTCGTCGATCAGGAAGACCTCGGGATCGGTATGGACGGCGATGGAGAAGGCCAGCCTCAGGTACATGCCCGACGAGTAGAACTTGACCTCGGTATCAATGAATTCTCCGATCTCTGAGAATTCGACAATTGATTCAAACATGTCGTCTATTTGCTTTTCCGACATGCCCAGGATGGCACCATTGAGGTAAACGTTGTCCCGGCCGCTGAGGTCGTGGTGGAATCCGGCTCCTACTTCGATCAGGCCAGCTACCCTGCCACGTGTTCGAACGCTTCCGCCGTCGGGCTGCAGCACTCCGGAAATCAATTTAAGCAGGGTGGACTTGCCTGAACCGTTGAGTCCCAGAAGTGCGACAGTTTCACCTTTGCGAACTTCAAGGGACACGTCATTGAGTGCCAGGAATTTCTTGGACAGGTCGCCTTTGCGGCCCTTGACAAGCCAGACCAAAGCTTCCTTCAGGGAACGGGTATGCCGCAGAACAAATTGTTTTCGGACGCCAACACAACTGATGGCGACGGGGCCGAACGAAGTCATTTCAGAGCTCCTGGGCAAAATGTACGGAGAGCCGGCGGAACGTCAACTGCCCAAGGAAAAGCACCACTAGGGTCACCACCATCGACACCGGCAGCCAGACGGTAAACAGGTTGGGCGGAATTGTGCCGGTAACAACCTGGTCGGCTTTGAGCGTGGGCTCCCAAAAAGCCCAATGGAATACTTCGACGGCAGTTGTCATGGGGTTCAGCTGGTAGAGCCAGTACCATGGGCCCATTGCGCGTTGCACCATGGACCAGACGTACAACACCGGTGACGCCCAGGTGACCACCATGACGATCATGTCGACGATGTTCTCAGAGTCGCGGAAGTACACGTTGACGGCCCCGAACATCAGTCCGAGCCCTGTGGCCAGCACCGAAACCATGATGAAGATCAGGACAACTGCAGCCAGCTGCAGCACCGACGGAGCCCAGCCCACCAGGAGACACGCGCCAATCAGAACGATCATTTGTGGCAGGAAGTGGGCTGCAGAGACCCAAACGGTGGCTACAGGGAAAAGCTCCCTCGGCAGATAGATCTTCCTGATCAGGTCCCGGTTGTCGACGATGGACCGCGTCGAGTTGGACAGGGCTTCGGTGAAGAAATTC
This sequence comes from Pseudarthrobacter sp. NPDC080039, assembly GCF_040702335.1. Lineage (NCBI taxonomy): Bacteria > Bacillati > Actinomycetota > Actinomycetes > Micrococcales > Micrococcaceae > Pseudarthrobacter > Pseudarthrobacter sp. NPDC080039. The sequence continues at coordinate 236,518 of NZ_JBFBKY010000004.1, forward strand.
ACGAGGACTATTCCGGCGAACAGGTAGATCGCGTAATTGGGCGTTCCGTGCTCAAGGTTAAGGAAGATGCCAAGCGCGATGAAGTAGATCAAGAACTGCATGAGCGGCTTTACATATGACCACAGCAACCCGAGCACAGATCCGCGGTAGCGGATCTTGATCTCCTTGCGCACCAGCAACTTCAGGAGGAAGCGGTCACCGTATACATCGAGCAGGCCGCGTCCGCTCCCGGGCCGGACGAATCCGTCAACTTTCCCGGCCATCTAGTTTCCGTTCCTGCCATCGAGCCCAAAGGTCTTCTTCCAGGCTGCGAGGGATGTGATTTCAGGGACCGCCGCCCGGTACTGCTCACCCAACTTGTCCCAATCGCGGAACAGCCGCAAATGCAACCGGCTGGCTTCAGCCAGCATGGACTTGAGTTTCTTTGGATCCCGTTTGTACCAGGACGCACCGGTACCCTCAGCATTGGACACGATCACGCTGTCGTAATGGGCAAGCCTGAACCAGCGATTGTCCCGGTGCGCCAGGAAACCCTGGGGACGCTCAGCACTCTCGGGTGCGGGGTTCTTGACCAACTGCCGCGACACGGTCTTTATCCCCCACTGCACCAGGTCCTTCTTGGCCGGCATGCCGATAGGGGCTCCGCTTACAGGGCCCCGACCCAACTTGGGCGCCGGGAAATCGTCGACGTTTTCCTTGAGCTGGGCGTCTGAGTACTGGTCTTTCAGCGCGTTGATTTCCGGCAGCTTCGAAGCCAAAACCTTGTGGAGTTCCGCCGGTCCCTTGAAGATGTCCTGGAGCGCTTCAAGCCTGCCGTGCTGGGTGAAGTACTGCATGGACACGAGGTGCTTCACGTCGGCCTGTACTGATTCACGCAGAACGCGGCCGCCCTTAGGGTACGGACTGTGGATCAGGGTGGTGATCAGCCGGTTCCGTTCGTGGAAGTAAGCCTGCCAGCCGACCATGTCGTCTTTGTCCGCCCAGGAAACGTGCCACACGGCAGCGCCGGGAAGGGAGACGGTTGGATATCCTGCTTCCTTGGCGCGCAGGCCGTATTCGGCGTCATCCCATTTGATGAAGAGCGGCAGCGAGAGACCGATCTCCTTGATGACCTTTGTGGGGATCAGGCACATCCACCAGCCGTTGTAATCAACGTCCACCCGGCGGTGCAACCAAGCCGTCTGCCGGAGATTGGCGACCCCGAAGTCGTGTCGAAGCTCCATGTCCGCGTGCGGCTGCGCCGGCACGATCCGGAACGGATCCACGACCTCACCAAAGGTGTGCAGCACGCTGCGATTGTACAAATCGAACATATGGCCGCCGATGATGGCGGGGGTGCGGCACCGATCGGCGAAGATCAGCATGCGGCCAATGCTCTCGGGCTCCATGACGATGTCGTCGTCAAGGAGCAGGACGTAGTCGCTGCCGTTCTCAACCGACTCGTACATGCCCCGGGCGAAACCGCCTGAACCGCCGAGGTTCGGTTGGTTGATGATGCGCAGCTTGCCGCCCAAGGACTTTTCGACCTCAGCGAACCCGTCCTGCTCCTCCACCTTCTGGGTGCCCTGATCCACGATCAGGACTTCCTTGACGTTTGCGAGAGCCTCCGGATTGTCCGCCAGGATCCGGGCATTATTCAGGCAGAAATCAGGCTTGTTCATGGTGGTTATTTCCAGCGTCACCTGTCCGCTGGCGCGAGGAACCTCAAAGGTCTCCCACATGCCGCTTTTTAGGACCAGATCCGTGGAACTTGCCGCAAGATCGAACCAGTACCAACCACCGTCGCCAAAGGGTTTGAGCGAGAGTTCGAAAACAGAGGTTGCGTCCCCATCCACATGCCGCCCATCTACCCGCTGAACGGAGCCACGGGCGTTCGACTTATAGACGGTAACGGCGCCGGTCCCGGACGTCTCGACCACGAGGCGGATGTCCCGCACTGAGGTCCAACGCCGCCAATAGCTGGCCGGAAAGGCGTTGAAGTACGTCCCAAAGGAAATTTGCTCACCGGACCGGACACGCATGGACTGCCTCGAAAGCAGATCTTCGAAACGCGCCGGGCGACTGCCCGAGCTGAACATCTGCAGCTTCTCTTCAGGCAACTTGGGCGTGCGGGCGAGTTCGTCGTTTTCCCGCAGACGAATACCGCTGGCAGGCCCTGCATCGACGTATAGCGGGATGGTGTCTGTTTGGTCGGCGGACGGGAGGATCACTCTCTGAAGAGCGCTCCATGAGGATGACTCTTCAGGTGTCGTCATGCGTCCACGCCTCCGCTTTCCAGCTTGACGCCGCTTTCGAAGTGCGGCCGGATCTTGTTGTCAAACATGCTCAGCGCAGAACCGATGGCCATGTGCATGTCAAGGTACTTGTAGGTGCCCAGCCGGCCACCGAACAGGACGTCCTTTTCAGCCGCGGCAAGGTCGCGGTACTTGAGGAGGCGCTCCCTGTCAGCTGAGGTGTTGACCGGGTAGTAGGGTTCGTCACCCTTCTCCGCGAAACGGGAAAACTCGCGCATAATCACCGTTTTTTCGGTCTGGTAATCGCGCTCCGGGTGGAAGTGGCGGGGTTCGATGACGCGGGTGTAGGGAACGTCGGCATCGTTGTAGTTCACTACGGAGGTGCCTTGGAAGTCACCCACCTCAAGCACTTCTTCTTCAAAGTCGATAGTGCGCCAGGAGAGGTCACCCTCGGCGTAGTCAAAGTACCGGTCAACCGGGCCGGTGTAGACCACGGGGATGTTGCCCACAACCTTGTTCTTGCTGTATTCGTGGGACTCATCGAAGAAATCGGTATTGAGCCTTACTTCGATGTTGGGGTGCTCGGCCATCTTTTCGATCCACGCCGTGTAGCCGTTGGTCGGCAGGCCTTCGTACTTGTCGTTGAAGTACCGGTTGTCGTAGTTGTAGCGCACGGGCAGCCGCGAAATGATGCCCGCCGGCAGGTCCTTGGGATCCGTTTGCCACTGCTTGCCCGTGTAGTGCTTGATGAACGCCTCATAGAGGGGGCGGCCAATGAGCTGGATGCCCTTGTCGTTCAGGTTCTGGGGGTCCGTGCCGGCCAGTTCACCAGCCTGCTCCTGGATGAGCTCCTTCGCCTGGCCAGGAGTGAGGTTTGCCCGGAAGAACTGGTTGATGGTTGCCAGGTTGATGGGCAGGGAGTACACCTCGCCCTTGTGGACGCCGTAGACCTTGTGCACGTAGTCGGTGAAGGTGGTGAACCTGTTGACGTACTCCCACACGCGCTCATTCGACGTGTGGAAAAGGTGGGCGCCGTACCGGTGGATTTCAATCCCGGTCTGCTCTTCCTTTTCGCTGTACGCGTTCCCGCCGATGTGGTGGCGGCGGTCGATGACGACGACCTTCAAGCCGAGCTCGGTGGCGGCCTGTTCTGCGATTGTCAGGCCAAAAAAGCCGGACCCTACGATGACGAGGTCAGCGGTCACAAAATCTCCTGGTTCGAATGCGGGCAGCGCCATGGTGCGCATTGTCTGCTGCTCTAGCCTACCCGAGGGACTGCAGGACCAGTCGAATCGGCATCCGCGCGTGAGCCCCACCACAGGCGGCTGTCATACTGCGCGCAGCTTCCCTTCGTTTTCGATGTAGACCTCCCCGAGGACGGGGCAAACCCAGTGTCCGCCCTCCTCCTGGAGGGACCGCCCCGCTTTGCCGACCCAGCCGATCCGGCGGGCCGGCACCCCTGCAACGAGGGCAAAATCAGGCACGTTCCTTGTCACGACGGCACCTGCAGCGACCATGGCCCACGCGCCGATGGTCACTGGCGCTACGCAGACGGAGCGGGCCCCAGCCGAGGCTCCTTGCCGGGTGGTCACGCAGACCTAATTCCAGTCTTCCTCCGTTTTCAGTCCCGCAGATGGGCCGCCTCCCTGATCTAGGCGATATTCCACACCTTGCTGCCTGCCCCTATCCGCGCCTGGGCATCAACTTCCAGGCACCCCACCCGGCAGCTTTATCCACATAGCTCCCGAACCGACTGGGGCCAGCCTGGCACCCTGGCTAGCGTGTGGGTACCTACACGAAGGATCCGCAGCCAATGACTCTCAATTGCACGCTGGTTGGTGGCCCGGCTTCACCGCGTGTCGGGCCACCTTTGGAACTGTCCATCGATGCACCACCTGGCACTGAGGGCTCCGCGATTCACGAGCAGTTGGTGCGGAAGTTCGGCGCGGGCACTGTCACCGTGGGCGGGAAGGATCTTTGCGGCCTCGTCGTGGGAGTTGCACCGCTTGTGGAGGCGGCAATACTTGTCGACGGCGGTTCTGCGCCTTTGAGGCCGCGTCGTCAGCCAGGTGGGGGTTCTGGGAGTTATCTGGTCCTGACCATCGACAGCGGAGCAGCAGCGGGAACAGCAGTACCCTTGCGTCGCGGCAGCTACACCATTGGTCGCAGCGGCACTTCGATTGCCATTCCGGACCCGGAGCTGTCCCGTGAACACGCCCGTCTGGTTGTCGGAGAGACCGACATCGTGTTGATCGACCTGGAAAGCGCCAATGGCACGTTTGTTAACGGTGAAAGGATCCGGAGCGCGGAAGTCTCCACCGCATCGAGGATCAGGTGCGGGGAGTCCAACTTTTCACTGACGTTTTCAGACCTGCCCGGGCAGGTCCTTGCAGAAGCCGGAAGGTCCGTGGCGGAGCCAATTGTGGTGTCCGGCCGAATCGACACGCCAAACCGTGCGGTGTTCCTTGTGACAGCGGTTCTGCCGCTGGCGATTGGGGTGCTGTTGGCTGTTTTCACAGGAATGTGGATGTTCCTTGCCTTTTCCGCTGCTTCTGCGGTCTCACTCGTAGTGCCTGCGCTTGGCAATCACCGCCAGAGGCGGGCTTTGTCTGCAGCGGTGCGGGCCGCTGTCGAAGAAGACAAAACCCGCCGACGGCGGTGCGGCCCTCCCCTGTCCATGGTGGCCTTGGCAGCACACCAAAGGAAAGAGACGCCAGCCAAGGGCTCCGAGGGCGGCGGCGTTTGGCTGCGCCTGGGCGAGGCAGAACAAGCACCCAACATCCGGATTGAACCGGCACCCAATCCCAGCGCAATTCCGCCGGCAGGACACCTTCCTGTCCTGCTCGACCCGGGCCGCCCTCTCACCACACTGTCCGGCTCCCGGGCCGCCACCGACGGGGTCCTCCGTTGCCTTCTCATGCAACTTACGGGATATCCGCAGGCCGCAGGTACCCACGTCGTCATCCACGGAAAGCCCGGAAGCCTGCCTCTCACTGCCCGCTATCTTCCGGGAGTAACGCTCACTGCGACTATCGACGCAGCGCTCTGCGCAGTGCAGAGCAGCCGTCCTCCAGGTTGGGGGCACGCGGTCCTGCTGATCAGGGGGGAAGCCCTTGCAGCGGAGGCGGATGGTGTAATCCGCGACGCCGGAGTTCGGCACGGCTGGCAGGTCCTCCATTTCCTTCAGGACCTGGGCAAAGACCCGTCGTCCGATGTTCATCTATCTGGGGGCACTCCGGCCGTGATGCTCAACGGTGGGGCGACCGCATTCGTACCCGACCTGGTGCCCGAGGAAGTGTTCGCCGCTTACTGCCGGCGCCTGGCCGGCGGCCACCCTCCAGACAAGGAGCAGGTCAACTCCGTTCCCGCTGCCTGCAGCCTGGCTGAAGTCCTGCCCTTAGCAGCTGGCCCCACCGCTGAACGGTGGGAGGCCAATGAACTGTCCGATGGACTTGTTGTACCCCTGGGCCTGGGTGCATCTGGACCGAAGCTACTGGATCTTCAGGCAGACGGACCCCATCTCCTGGTTGCAGGCACCACCGGCTCAGGAAAATCGGAATTGCTCCGGAGCCTCACCCTGGCACTCGCATTGAGCTATCCGCCGGAGCGGGTCAATTTCTTCTTCATCGATTTCAAAGGCGGTTCAGGATTGGGCCCACTAAGTGGCCTTGTCCATTGCGTGGGGGTTCAGACAGACCTTTCAGCCGCCGATATGGATCGAACGCTGACGTCCCTTCGCGCTGAGGTGCGACTTCGGGAGATGCGCCTTTCGGCCGCCCGTGTTCCGGACATCTCCGCTTACCGCCTTACAGCGGCGGCCAAGGAGTTTGTCCTCCCCAATCTGGTAATCGTCATCGACGAGTTCCGGATGCTGGTCGACGATGCGCCCGAAGTGCTCCGCGAACTGCTGCGGATAGCTGCAACAGGGCGCTCGCTGGGCATTCACCTGGTGATGGCAACCCAAAGGCCGCAGGGCGCACTCACGGCGGACATCCGCGCGAACGTCACATCCAGCATCGCTCTTCGTGTGCAGTCCGACATGGAGTCGGTGGACATCATCCACTCCAAAGAAGCTGCAGCCATCGGTGTTGATGCTCCCGGCCGCGCGTTTCTTGCCCGCGGCACCGAGCCGGCCGAGGAATTCCAAGGGGCATCCCTGGCTTCCATCCCTGGGGGCCGAGATAGCGCCGTGACGGTGCACCGGACAACTGATTACCTCTGCAGGGAGACTGACCGGACGGGTGGTCCCGCTTCTGCGCTTACTCCCGTTCAGGCGGCGGAGCCGCTGGCAACCATGGTGCGGAGCCTCTGCTCTGCACAAGAGAGGCAAAGCCCGAGAAGACCCGTCGCACCTCCCTTGCCGGAAGAACTGGGGGAACCTGCTTCGGATGGTCCAGGCCCCGCGCCGGCTCACGGCGGCTCATCCCGGGGAGTACAGATGGAACCGCGTGCCGGCCAGGTTCGGCTCGGCTTGATGGATCTGCCTGCCAAGCAACAGGTGGAACCCCTGGCGTGGGGGCCTGCCCATCACGGCCATGCAGCGTTCATCGGCAGTGCTGCTTCCGGGGCCGAAGCTGCTTTGGAATTAACGGTGCACCAAGTAATAAACGGCGCCGCCGAAGCGCATTTCTATTTCCTGGATGCCCCGGGGAGCCTCCTGCCGCTTGCGGGGGCACCCGGAACGGGCGCCCACGCCGGACTGCACGACCTCCGCCGGGGGGTACGAATCCTGGAGCGGCTTGTCCGTGAACTTGGGGAGCGGCTGGCCAGCCCCGCCTCCGGTCGCATACCGCTAATCCTCGCAATCACCGGGTGGGGGTCCTGGGTGTCGGCTTTCCGTTCGGGACCGCTGGCCTGGGCGGAGGATCTGGTTCAGGACCTCGTCCGTGACGGCGCCCGGGCCGGGATCACGCTGTTGCTCTCGGGCGAACGGGAACTTGTGACTGCCAGGTTCTTTGGCACCCTTCCCAACCGCTTCTATTTTCCAGCCGGCTCCAGCGAGGAGAGCCGTGCCCTCTGGCCCCGGATGCCTGCCGTCCCTGCGGTTGCGGGGCGGGCGGTAGCCTTCGGCCCAGTTGCCGGGGGCGGTCTTGCCACCAGTCAGTTCTACCGCAGCCCTGCCATGAAGCTTTCCGGCAGGAGCCGTACCGGGTACCGTGCTGCCTCATCGCCTCCTTTCCGGGTGGAACCCCTTCCCGTAAAGATCGCAGCACGCGAGGTGGTGGCGCTGGCCAACCCCGCCCTGCCACCGGCAGGACCTCGGTCCTCCCTCCCGTGTCCGGAAAAGACTGCCGGCCGGGACAGCTCATTATGGTGGCAGGGAGCAACCAGAGGAGGGCAGCGGGATGTCACTTTTGGAGTTGCCGGCGATGAGCCCGCTCCGGCATCCTTCCGAATGCCTGGCGGTGGACTCTTTGCTGTTCTTGGCAATGCGGGCAGCGGCAGGAGCAATACGCTGCGCGCGTTGAAGGCACTCAACCCAACGAAGCTCTGGCATGCCTGCCCCTCACCGTCCGGGCCTGCCGGACAGACAGACGCTGCCGGCGACTTCCTGAAACACCTGCTGATCCAGGCGGAGGCAGGAGCGCGTCCCCGTGAGGGCATACTGCTTGTTGACGATGTCGACCTGCTTGCCCCGCCTGCACTGCGGGACCTGGAGCGGCTAAATGCCCTGGGGTGTTCCGTGGTGGTTTCCGCCGCGTACAGCCCGGTGCTTCTCCAGCGCGTTCCGCTCATCATGGATGCCCGTCTGGCAGGCGCCGGCCTCTTGTTGGCACCGCGTTCAACCGCGGACGGCGACCTGTTTGGGATCCGGTTTGAAACTGAGCCAAATCCCCCGCCCGGACGTGGCGTGTTAATCTCCGGTGGCCGTTCCTGCCCCGTCCAGGTGGCATGGGCCGGAGCGGACGGTTGATGCCGTTTCCGCGGGTTTTGGCGCTCGCCCGGTTCAGCTCAGGGGAAGCAGGTCAGAGGGCCGGTGGAGGGCTGCCCGTGCGGGACGCGTAGTTGATCACCTTGGTGGAAAACAGCAGGATGATGGCGATAACCGCGGGAACCACCATGGCGATTCCGGGCAGAAGAAGGCCACTGCTCAGGGCGGGCACTCCGATGGTCAGCGCGAACAACTGGGCCACGAGCGCGGCCGCCCTGGTCCATCTGTAACCGCGGTAGAGGAAGACGCCAACCGCAAACAACCAGGCGGAGAAAGCCAGGAGCAGACCCAGCGTGAAGACGGCGCCCCAGAAAGAAAGGACCGGACTTCCGCTAAGCAACTCGTAGGCATACCAGCCGGCCGCGGCCAGCAGGGCCGTTGCCTCCGCAACTGCAACAAGGGTAACTACCTTCGCCCCGCCCGGGATAGGCCCAGGCCTTCCATCGTCCCTGCGAGCGCGGCCGCCGCGGGGGTCTTCGGGAGACGGGGAGGCGGCTGCTGGGTCTACGGGGGGTCTTGACACACTCGCACCATACCGGACATAGTCGGACGCTGGTGAGGGCCGGAGCCGCCACTGTGATGCATCGCTCAGGTTTCGAGGGATATCGTGCGTTCCTACCCCTTGTTTACACAGCGTTAACATGACAGGCTTGATGCAGATGACCAAGGGGGCCCAGAGGGCCCTTTTCCTTTGTAGCCACTAGTGAATAATTTCACAAAGGCACTTCCCAGAAATGGAGCAACTGATCAGCATGGATTGGCGTAACCGCGCAGCGTGCCTCGACAAGGACCCGGAACTGTTCTTTCCAGTCGGAAATACAGGACCTGCCCTCCTGCAGATCGAGGAAGCCAAGAGCGTCTGCCGCCGGTGCCCTGTCGTGGACACCTGCCTTCAGTGGGCACTCGAGTCAGGCCAGGACGCCGGCGTCTGGGGCGGCATGAGCGAAGACGAACGCCGCGCCCTCAAGCGTCGTGCAGCCCGCGCACGCCGCGCCTCCTAGGACACCTAGGCGGGCAGGGCGGCTGCATCGACGGCAATAGCTTAACTACTGAGGCCCCGGGATAATCCAGATCTGGATTATCCCGGGGCCTCAGTCGTTTTGCCAGTAGTTGCCAGGGGCTGCCGGTTTATTTGCGTGCGAGGCTGAGCCGGATTTTTACTTCGGTGCCACCGCCCTCGCGGCGCTGCCAGCTGATGGTCCCGCCCAGTTCGCTCGTCACCAATGTCCTCACGATCTGAAGCCCCAGCCCCTCGACGTGCGGTGTCTCCGGAAGTCCCACGCCGTCGTCGGCGATGGTAACTGTCAGCTCTTCGCCGTCATCCCCGTCCGACCGGTCGGCAACCAGCCACACTGTTCCTGCCCTGCCCTCCAGGCCGTGCTCAACGGCGTTGGTCACCAACTCGTTGATGACCAACGCGAGAGGAGTGGCAAGGTCACTGGGAAGCTCACCGAAGGTGCCGGAACGCTCCGTTCGGACCTGCTGGGAGGGGGATGCCACCTCAGCTGACAGACGGAACTGCCGTCCGATCAGTTCGTCGAAATCCACGCTTTGCGTCAGTCCCTGTGACAACGTCTCGTGGACGAGTGCAATGGTGGCGACACGGCGCATCGCCTGCTCCAGGCCCTGCTTCGCCTCATCGCTCACCATGCGCCGGGACTGCATCCGCAAAAGAGCTGCGACCGTCTGCAGGTTGTTTTTGACCCGGTGGTGGATCTCCCGGATAGTGGCGTCCTTGGTGACCAGCTCCATCTCACGCCGGCGCAGTTCAGAGACGTCGCGGCACAGCACGAGTGCGCCGAACCGCTGCTGCTCATCCCGGAGCGGAATGGCCCGCAGCGACAGGCTGACCCCTCGTGACTCGATCTCGCTGCGCCACGGCATGCGGCCCGTGACCACCAGCGGCAGGGTTTCATCGACCATGCGGCGGTCCTTCAGCAGGCCGGCGGTGACTTCGGCGAGGGAGCGTCCTTCCAGCGATTCACCGTCCCCCAACCGGCGGAAGGCTGAAACACCGTTGGGACTGGCGTACTGCACCACGCCGTCGGCGTCGAGCCTGATCAGCCCGTCCCCCACGCGGGGAGCGCCACGGCGCGAACCCGTGGGCGAGGCAAAGTCCGGCCACAGCCCCAGTGTGCCCATCCGCAGGAGGTCGTAGGCACACTGGCGGTAGGTCAGCTCCAGCCGTGAGGGCATCCGGGAACTGGACAAATCCATGTGGGTGGTGACCACCGCCAGGGTTCGCCCGTTGCGCACCATGGGGACGGCCTCCACACGGAGCGCCATTTCGCTGTTCCAGTTCGTCTCGCTGGAGCGCTCGATGGTCTTGCTGTTCCACGCCTTGTCCACCAGCGGCTGAAGATCCGAACGGATTCCCTCGCCCACGAAGTCACTGTGGAACGCAGTGTGGGTGGTGGAAGGGCGCACATGCGCCAGGGCAATGTACCCAAGCTCGGGGTGGGGGAACCAAAGCGCCAGGTCGGCGAACGCCAGGTCCGCGACCATCTGCCAGTCCCCCACCAGGAGGTGCAGCCATTCGGCATCGCCCGGCCCGAAATCAGCATGTTCCCTGATGGGGTCCGTAAAGATTGCCACTGCACCTCCATTTGCGACGCCGTCTTGCTAGCGTCGGACGATTGACCTCAAGAGCCTCAATGCTACCGACAGTGAGGCCATGTCGTCGGCCTCGAGCGCGTTCACCTCGTCGAACATGCTCTTGGCCCTGCCCAGCTGCTCGGCGTTCTGCGCCTCCCAGTCCTTGAGCCGCGCCTCTGGTTCCCCGCCTCCAGGCGTGGCGTCCAGCACCGCGGTCGTCATGTCGGACACCGTGGAATACAGATCATCCCGCAGGGCAGCCCGCGCCAGGGCCTGCCACCGGTCCTGCCTGGGCAGGCTGCTGATCCGCTCCAGCAGCGAGTCCGCGTGGAACCGGTTGAAGACGGTGTAGTAAACGGCGGCGATGTCCTCCACCCGGTCCTCCCGGGACCGGGCGATCCTGGCGATGTCCAGGAGCACGAAGCTCTCGAAGAGCTCCGCCCAACGCAGGGCCAGGTTTTCGGGAAGTTCCCATTCACGGCCCTTCGCCAGCCATGCTGCCACCCGTTCCCGGTCGTCCCCGCGCAAGTAGTCCAGCAACCGGGCGCGCATCGGGTCCATCAGCGGCTTGAACTCCGCGATGACGTCGGCAATGGGCCGCGAAACGCTTTCCTGGCTGAGCAGCCACCGGACGGCGCGGTCGAGGAGTCGGCGGATATCCAGGTGGACGGTGCTCCAGTGTTCCGTGGGGAACGAAGCCGGCAGGCTGTTGAGCTCCGCCACCATCGAATCCAGCTCGTACACCTCGCGCAGCGCCACGAAGGCCTTTGCGACGGCCACTTCGCTGGCCGATGTCTCCTCCATGACCCGGAATGCGAAAGTGATGCCGCCGAGGTTGATCATGTCATTGGCAACCACCGTGGCGATGATCTCGCGGCGCAGCGGGTGGGTGTCCAGTTCCGCGTCGAAGCGTTGGCGCAGTTGGTGCGGGAAGTACGCACGGAGGGTCCCCCGGAACCAGGGGTCGTCCGCGAGATCGCTGTCCCGCAGGGCCGAGGCCAGTTCGATCTTGGCGTAGGCGGCCAGCACCGACAGCTCCGGGGACGTCAGGCCCTGCCCCTGCTGGAGGCGTTCCCGCAAGGTCTCCGTGGTGGGCAGCGCTTCAAGGTCCCGCTTCAGGTCGGCGCTCTTTTCGAGCCAGTCCATGAGCCGCTCGTAGCTGGGGCTCCACTCCGCCACCCGCGTGCGGTCGTTCAGGAGCAGGATGTTCTGGTCGATGTTGTCCTCCAGGACCAGCCTGGCCACTTCGTCCGTCATGGAGGCGAGGAAGTCGGCACGCTCCCCCGCCGGCAGCTTCCCTGCAGCCACCATGCGGTCAACGAAGATCTTGATGTTGACTTCGTGGTCAGAGCAGTCCACGCCGGCCGAGTTGTCGATCGCATCGCTGTTGAGGATGACGCCCTGCAGCGCTGCTTCGATGCGGCCGCGCTGCGTCATGCCCAGGTTTCCGCCTTCGCCCACCACCTTGACCCGCAGGTCCCGGCCATTGACCCGGATCGCATCGTTGGCTTTGTCACCGACCGATGCGTTCGATTCGGAGCCGGCCTTCACATAAGTTCCGATCCCGCCGTTGTAGAGCAAATCTGCAGGGGCCAGCAGGATGGCACGCAGCAGCTCCGGTGGGCTGAGCTCTGTGGTGTCCGCCGGGAGCCCAAGCGCGGCCCGCACCTGGGTGGAAACCGGGATGGACTTCGACTGCCGGGCGAACACGCCGCCGCCCTCGCTGATAAGGGACTTGTCATAGTCGTCCCAGGAAGATCTGGGGAGGTTAAAGAGCCTCTGCCGCTCCGCGAACGAAGATTCCTCATCCGGATTGGGGTCGAGGAAGATGTGCCTGTGGTCGAATGCCGCCAGCAGGCGGATATGCCGGGACAAAAGCATCCCGTTGCCGAACACGTCCCCGGACATGTCTCCCACGCCGACCACGGTGAAAGGCTCGGTCTGGGTATCCAGGTCGAGTTCACTAAAGTGCCGCTTCACTGATTCCCAGGCACCCCGGGCGGTGATGCCCATGGCCTTGTGGTCGTAGCCGACTGAACCGCCGGATGCGAAGGCATCGCCCAGCCAGAACCCGTACTCTGCAGAAAGGCCGTTTGCGATGTCCGAGAAAGTAGCCGTGCCCTTGTCCGCCGCAACCACAAGGTAGGAATCGTCGTCGTCGTGCCTGACAACGTTCGACGGCGGCACGAGCCGTTCGCGGTCGCCTTCCGTGAGCAGATTGTCGGTGAGGTCCAGCAACCCCCGGATGAAGGTCTTGTAGCTTTCGACGCCTTCCTCCATCCAGGCAGCGCGGTCCGTCGAGGGATCCGGAAGCTGTTTGGCGAAGAATCCGCCCTTGGCGCCGGTGGGCACGATGACCGCATTCTTCACTGTCTGTGCCTTCACCAGGCCGAGGACCTCGGTGCGGAAATCCTCCCGCCGGTCGGACCAGCGGAGGCCCCCCCGGGCCACCTTGCCGAACCGCAGGTGCACGCCTTCCACCCGCGGGGAGTAAACCCAGATTTCGAACATGGGCCGCGGGAACGGCAGCCCTTCGATCTGCGCCGGATCCAGCTTGAAGCTCAGGTGGGGCTTGTCCTGGTAGAAGTTGGTGCGGAGGGTGGCCTCAATGAGGTTGGCGAAGGTGCGCAGCACGCGGTCGGCGTCGAGCGTTGCAACCTTCTCGATCGAAGCCGCCAGCTTCTCCCTCACGGACGCCTGAGCTTCGGCTCGTTCCTCGTCTCTGACGGATGGGTCAAAGCGGGCAGCGAATAGTGCGCTAAGCCCCCTGGTGACGTCCGGGTTGGCCAGCAGCGTGTCCGCCATGAAGCCGAAAGAGCTGCTGTTGCCCATCTGCCGCATGTACCGGGCGTAGGCCCGGAGCACTGTTATCTGCCGCCAGTGCAGCCCCTCACGCAGCACCAGCCTGTCGAAACTGTCCGACTCCGCGGCTCCCGTGACGGCTGCGCCAAACGAATCAGCAAGTAGCCCACCGGTTGATACCGGGTCAACTCCGGCCGGGTATTTCAGGCCGAGGTCGTAAAGGAAGAAGTCGCGGCGGTCCGCTGTTTCGATCTCGAAAGGACGCTCATCCAGGACCTCAAGGCCGAGATTGTGGAAATAGGGCAGGATCTGGCTCAGGCTCTTGGGTTCCAGCATGTAGAGCTTGACCCGGGCGTCCTCCTCAAGGGTGGCGCCTGCACCTTCAGGAAGGTACACGTGGACACCGGGCCGGTCCTGTATCGCCCCGCTGTCCCGTTCGGCGGCGGCACCGTACTTTTCAAAACGGGCAATGTCTTCGAGTGCGTCCTCTACTTCGTAGTCCACGCGGTAGCTGGCCGGGAAGGCCTCGGCCCAGATGGCAGCCAGTTGCTTGGCTTCAGCAGGGTCCCGTCCCTCGCGAAGGACTTCGGTGATACCTTCACTCCAGGACCTGGCCGCCCGGACCAGCCGCTTCTCCAGCTCATCGGTGTTGACGTGGCTGACGTCGGCATCCTTTGGCAGGCGAATGCGGAAAAACAGGCGCGCGAGCGCTGATTCCGTCATCCGCGCTTCGTAGTCGATCGAGACCGCCTGGAACGTTTCCCTCAGTTCCTGCTCAATGCGGAGCCTGACGTTCGTGGTATAGCGGTCCCTGGGCAGGTAGACCACGGCCGACATGAACCGTCCATAGATGTCGGGCCTCAGGAACAGCCGGGTGCGCCGCCGTTCCTGCAGCTTCTGGATCCCAAGCGCGGTTGCGGCGAGGTCGGGAACCTCGATCTGGAACAGCTCATCACGGGGGTAGGTCTCCAAAATTCCCAGCAGGTCCTTGCCGGAGTGCGAGTCCGGCGGGAAGCCCGCGTTCTGCAGCACGGCGTCCACTTTCTCGCGGACAATGGGAATGTCCCGCACGGAACCCGCATAGGCACTGGTGGCGAACAGTCCGATAAAGCGGCGTTCACCGTTGACGTTGCCTGCGGCGTCAAAGCTTTTGATGCCGATGTAGTCCAGGTAGGCCGAGCGGTGGACTGTGGACCGTGAATTGGCCTTGGTGATGACCAGCGCACGCTTTTCCCGGGCCTTTTTGCGGCCCGTATCGGTGAGATGCTGGATGTGCGGGGAGTCGGCGGCGGCGCGGAGAAGCCCCAGGCCACTGTCCTCACGGAGTTCCAGGACGTCCTCGCCATCCACGTTGAGCAGGTCGTATTCACGGTAACCAAGGAATGTAAAGTTCCCCTCGTCGAGCCACCGGAGAAGGTCCTTGGCCTGCCGCAGTTCCGCAATCTGCCCGGAATTGGCCACCCGGTCCAGGCTTTCGGCGATCTCCAGCGCTTTTTGGCGCATCTTGGGCCAGTCCTCCACCGCGGCGCGGACGTCGTGGAGCACGCGGGTCAAACCTTCGAGCAGGGATGCCTTGGTCTCATCCGGGACGCGCTGGATCTCGACGGCGATCCAAGACTCCATGTGCGAGGCGTTTTCGCCCTGCGCAATCAGGTGGGAAAGGCTGGGCATCGCGGCTGTGTCCCCACTGGAGATCCCCAGGTGCGCCGGAACCCTGTTGACCTTGACCAGTTCACCGGTTTCCCGGTTCCGGGCGGCCACGAAAAGGGGGTGGACCACAAGCTTGATTGCCGCGTGCTGCCGGACAAGCTCGGCGTTCACCGAGTCGACAAGGAACGGCATGTCGTCAGTCACGACGAAAATGACGCTGCTGTCCTCTTCATCAACGATCGAGACTTTCGCCTGTCCCGGCTGCCGGAGAGACGCCAGACGGCGGTGCTCCAGCGCGCGGGCCTCGAGGACATCCCGAGGGTAGCTTCGGGCATCCTCCTCGGCCAGGTGCTGGTAGTAGTCCCCCATGAAGCCCTCGAGGCCTTCAATTGACAGGGGCTGGTCCTCCACGCTGGATCCAGACGACATTCGACAACGCCTCCATATGAGTTATCCGCCGCACCATTGCAGCTCTTATGGCGAGCCTATCCGTTTGATCTCCGCCGTGGTGTGGAAGAAAATACAGAGGATTTGGGTTTTCGCTGGGCGGGTGCACATACGAGCGCGCGGATGGCGTGCCGCAGCACCGACTCGGGGGCGGCTTCCAACAGCAGAGACCCTGCCAAGAGGGAGGCGTCGGCGGCACTGGGGTCATGGGGCAGAAACGATTTGAGCCCAAAAGCCGGCCCGTACCTTTCCCAGGCGTCCCGCAGTTGGCGCTCAGGTGCCCGACCAACCGAAGAGGAACGCACCTTGTTCATGACCACAATGGGGGACGCCTGCGGGACGGCAGCCTCCAGCTCGGCGAGAGCACGGACCATCCTGGGTACACCCACGGGGTCTGCCGCACCCACGGCGTAGACCGTGTCGGCAAGCTCCAACGGACGCAGGGTGGCGGCGTTTCGCCGCGGCGCCACCGTGTCAAAGCTGAGTTCCTCATCCGCTTCCAGGCAGAAGCCTGTGTCCACCACCACAACGTCGGCAATCTGCCGGGCCCGCTCAAGGACAATCGCCAGAGCCGCAGCGCGGAGCTCGGTCCACCGGTCAGCCCGGGTAATTCCGGTCAGGACCCGGAATGTGCCGGATGCTGTGGCTACGGTGGCTGCCACCCTTCGGAGTGCATCCGCATCCAGCTGGCCCTGGTCAGCGAGCCGGCACGCCTGGGCGAGCCCCGCTGACTCGTCAAGCAGACCCAGCACCGCCGCTACGCTTGCGCCGTAGGTGTCGGCATCGACCAGCAGGACGTCGCTGCCGTCAGCCGCCAATTCCCCGGCGATGTTCACGGCAACCGTGGTCCTTCCCGGGGACCCCGCGGGCCCCCAGACGGCGATGAGCCTTCCGGTCCCCTGCCCCTCCGGGTCGGGTTGTGGTTCGACGGTCTCGCATACCAGCGCAACGCCGGTGTCAGCAGGCGTGCTGCGAATGGCCGGACGGACCGAACCGGCCAGCTGCGCGACGGCGTCGGAAATCCGGTCCGAAAGTTCCGTGGAGGCGACACCCGTCAGCGCCGACGCGACACCGATCTTGCGAAGCCTTTCGGCTTCCTCTGCGTTATCTGTCAGTGCGATGATTGCCACGCCAACAGCTCCGAGCCGGTCCACCAGGGAAGCGGTCAACGCCTCGGTTCCCTCCGCTACCACTGCAGCCCGTGCAAGTCCGCTCTGGCAGGCTGCCAAAAGTTCGGGAAGCTCGTTGCATCTTCTGACGACCGTGACCGGGCCATGCAGCCTTTCCAGACCGCCCACCAGATCCTCAAGGCTTTGACCTACGGTAACGACGGGAATACTCACCGGCCGCCGCCCGGATTCCAGACAACCGATATTTTGGCCTCATTTGCCTGGGCGCCGAGCAACGCCGGCATCTGCTTGTCCTCCACCAGGACCATCAGCACGGTAGTTTTCGACGAGCCGAGCGCCGTGGACCCGGTGGTGATCTCTGCGATCTCAGCTCCGGGGAGGATGAGCTTCGGCTCACTGAAGCCGTTCCTGGCGTCCGGCTGCGCCACCCAGACATCCACCCGGGCGCCGGCCACTGCCTGGGACGGCAACGTCTGCTCAACACTCAGGGCAACGGGCTTCCGGTCCAGCCGGTCGGCCGCACCGAGGCTTGCCCTTGGAACCAGCTGGTCCTTTCCAATCCTCTGCATGGCGACGACGTCCTGGGGAAGGCCCGACTCCACGGTGATGTAATGCTGTTCCGTGTCGCCGAGCCGGACCTTGGCGCGGACCACGTTCTCTGGCGTCAGTCGTTCGCCCACAGCAATACCGTCGCGTGCCGCGTAGACCTCCGTGGTCCGGTCTGCGTTGTTGACCAGAAAGATGACGCCGGCAATGGACACCAGGACCAGGAGAACGCCCACCAACAGCCGCGGGTCCTTCCACGATGGCCGCCTCAGCCGTGGTGCAGTGGCACTTGAATCAGGAACCATACCGTTCTCCCCCTGGGTACGCCGGACCAGTCCCGTCTGGCCGGACTCCTCATTCTCACCGCAAGGCACCTGGAACAAAAGTCATTTTCCAAAATGCCGCCAAACTGTGGATAACAGCCGCAAAGTCTGCCACTTGATGGCAAAATGGGTTCATGCCAAGGTTTCTCACGCTCGCGGACGTCGCTGAGCAACTCCAGATCAACTCCCCTGCGGCGTACGCCTTGGTACGCAGCGGCGAGCTGAAAGCCATCCAGGTGGGTGGCAGGGGGCAATGGCGCGTTGAGGAGAAAATGCTCGAGCAGTACATCGAGGAGCGCTATGCCGAGGCCAGCCGCATGATTCAGCAATCGCGTTCCAAGTCCGGTTAGCGGGACCGGCTTACAAGGCCCGATACCCGCGGCCTTCAAGAGCTATCAGCTGGAGCGGGACCTAATCATGACCAGGGCGGCGAAAGGAATCGCCGAAACCTGGCTCACGCTGTTCCTCCGGCGGTCTTCCCCTGGAATCACCGACGCGAGGTCAATATAGTCCTTCCCCACACGGTCTATGACACCGGCCAGACGCACCGGCCCCCCGCTTCCCGCTGTTGTGACTGAGATCTCTGCCCTGTCCCGGGCGAGGCACCTCAGCGAGTGGGCCAGCCCAATGGCACGGCGCACCCCAGAATCTTCCTGAAGGGTATATCTGCCGAGGCCCACATACCGCGCCGCGGCAGCGTAGGGAATAAGCACTTGGTGCGGCCCCTCGTCAAGGACCAGCGCATCAGCGCCCGCATGCGTAAGTTCCCCGTGAGCCGACTCTCCACAGAGGAGATGGACGGCGATCCGGAAACCGACAGCCGCACGCAGCCTGTCTTCGAGCGACAGACCCACCATCTCTGCCCTGGCCCGCTCGTTGATTTCGCTGTCGAGCGCCAGCCGGTCGGCCTCCGCGAACTGGCCTTCCATGTCATGAAAGAGAGCATCCCAGCGCATCCGGCCAGCGTAGGGCGGCTTGCCCTGCACGTCAACGCGCCAAGACTTTTTCAGTCCAACGTATGGACAAATCCTCCTGGTTCGAACCAAAATGCTGCTATCAGCATCAAACGGTATTAAATTGCATCAAAGGAGAAGACGTGGCGCGTTCGACGGCAGGAAAAGGACCTGATGTCGCGATGGCGCTGGCCCTTCTGATGCTCGGCCTTGTGCTGTGCACACTCGGAGCCGGCCTGCTCGCTCAATGGCAGGACTCCGCTGCCCGTCACCAGGACACGTCAGCGGATGTCCTCCTCGCAGCGGCAGCCGCGGCCGCCGGCATCAGCATCCTCCTTTGGTGGACGGTTTCGGTCCTCGGTGCAGGAGCAGCTGTTGTGCTCGATCACCTGGGACGGCGGCAGGCCGCGGCGGCTGCGCGCAGGTTCTCTCCCGCATTCATGCAGCGGGCTGTAGTTGCTGCACTCTCTATCCAGCTGGTGACAGGCGTGGCGGCGAATGCCTCGGCCACGGCACCAGGGCCGCAGTGGATGCCAACGCATGCGCAATCGCTCCCAGCTTCCGTCACCTCTCCACCGGCCCCAGTCACGCCGTCCCCCACAGTGGACGACAACCTGACCGCTGCTGCAGTACCAACACCGTCGGAGCCGACCCAGGAAGCGTTAACAAGCCCTGCAGCCGCAGGGCCGGTGATGAAGCTGGGCGGCCAATTGTCCATATCCGCAGTCGATCCCGGTTGGCAGCCTGTTCCTCCGTTGGTGGAGCAGGGACTGTTGGCGGGACCTGAAAGCAGAAGCCTTCCCGCGACTGGCACGGGAGGCAAGGCGCAGTTTGTGACTGTGTTGGCCGGCGACACTCTGTGGGACATCGTGGCCTGCTTCCTCGGACCAGAGGCCTCGGAAGTGGATATCGCACTGGAATGGCCGCGATGGTACGCCGCGAACCGCGCGCTGATCGGCGGTAGCCCGGATGTCCTGCTTCCCGGCCAAGTTCTTCAGGCGCCCGAAGGTTCATAGCCGGTCTCGATCCAGGCCATCCATCTACCAATCAACCCAGGGGGAAACAATGACCGCAGTTACACCTGTCCGTACCGTTCCGGGGCCGGCCAACACCACTCAAGACGGCAGAAGGGGCACCGCAGGGACGGGGACATCTCCGGCGAAGCCGGCAGGGCAGTCCCCCGCCCGGCATCCGTCGCTGAGGCCGGTAAGTGAGGTCACTGAGGTGCGGGCGATAGCGCGGGGCACGGTCCAGGCCTCCATGGAGGTCCTGGTGGGGATACGTCCCGCCCACCAGCTGGCACGGCGCCTCGACCCACAGTGCTTGGCATCGCTGCAGCACCGCGCCGCATTGATAAGGCGGGAAATCACCAGGACAGGAAATCCTGCGTTGGTCAGGCTCCACCGCAATTCGACAGTGCGCTCCGTGCGGGTGTGCGAAGTGGCCGAAGGGATTTACGAGGCAAGTGCCGTAGTGGTGGATGACGTGCGCGCCCGTGCCGTTGCGCTCCGGCTCGAGCGCACTAAGCAGGTGTGGCGGGTAGTCGAACTCGTCATCGGCTGACCCGCGGAAGATGGCGGGGGCAGCCGAAGGGACGAAAAGTACCGACAAGAGGGCAAAAGACAGGCAGGGACGCGTCCGTCCCTGCCTGTCTTTTGCCCGCCACGGCGCGGCAGCCTCCGGCTGCAGTCCTAGCGCTTCTTTTTCTTCGCCGGGCGTTTGGCGGCATCCTGGGCAGCTGCCTTGGCCGGGTTGCCCGAGCGTCCGCCCCCGGCCCGCGTCTCCACGCGGGTCTGGGTTTGGCCACTCTCGCTGGGAGCCGTGTACTGCAGTTGCGCGGGTTTCTCGGGCGCCTCAAGACCGGCGGCGTGAACCTGTGGGTCCACGTGCTCGGTGTGGCCGCCTGCAGCATCCGGCACCACGACGTCCTGGGCGGGAGTTACTTCCACCTCAAGGTTGAAGAGGAATCCGACGCTTTCCTCCCGGATCGCTTCCATCATGCTCTGGAACATGGCGAAACCTTCGCGCTGGTACTCCACCAAGGGATCGCGTTGGGCCATGGCGCGCAGCCCGATGCCCTCCTTGAGGTAATCCATCTCGTAAAGATGTTCCTGCCACTTACGTCCAATGACGGAAAGGACCACGCGGCGCTCAAGCTCCCGCATGCTTTCGGAACCAATTGCGTCTTCACGGGCCTGGTACTGCAGGCGGGCATCGGAGAGGATCTCTTCCTTCAGCAACTCCACAGTGACCCTGGATTTGCCTCCCGCCTCTTCGATAACGTCTTCGGCTGTAACGCTGACCGGGTAAAGCGTCTTAAGGTTCGTCCAAAGCTGGTGGAAGTCCCAGTCATCGCCGTTCCCTTCCGCGGTGGCCGCGTCGATAAGGGCAGTAATGGTGTCCTCCACGAAGAACTGCACCTTTTCGTGCAGGTCATCGCCCTCCAGGATGCGGCGCCGGTCACTGTAGATGGCTTCGCGCTGGCGGTTGAGGACGTCGTCGTACTTCAGCACATTCTTGCGCTGCTCGGCGTTGCGGCCCTCCACCTGTCCCTGGGCGGAGGCAATGGCCCGGGATACGAGTTTTGATTCCAGCGCCACGTCGTCCGGGACGGAGCTGTTCATCAGCCTTTCCGCCGCTCCGGAGTTGAAAAGCCGCATAAGGTCATCGGTCAGGGAGAGGTAAAACCTTGACTCGCCGGGGTCACCCTGGCGGCCGGAGCGGCCGCGGAGCTGGTTATCGATGCGGCGGGACTCGTGGCGCTCGGTGCCCAGGACGTAAAGACCCCCGAGGTCCAGGACTTCCTCGTGTTCATCCTTCACCGACTGCTTGGCTGCCTCGAGGGCGGCCGGCCACGCGGCTTCGTATTCGTCGGAGTTCTCTTCCGGGTCCAGCCCGCGCTTGGCCAGTTCGGCGACGGCCGTGAATTCGGCGTTGCCGCCCAGCATGATGTCGGTGCCGCGGCCGGCCATGTTCGTGGCCACGGTGACAGCGCCCTTCCGGCCGGCCTGCGCCACGATGGCAGCTTCCCGGGCATGGTTCTTGGCGTTCAGGACCTCGTGGCGGATGCCTTCCTTGGCGAGCAGTTTGGAGAGGTATTCGCTCTTCTCCACGCTGGTGGTGCCCACGAGGACGGGCTGGCCTTTTTCATGCCGTTCGGCGATGTCCCGCACCACGGCGTCGAACTTCACAACTTCGTTCTTGAAGACAAGGTCCGGCTGGTCGATCCGCTGCATGTCACGGTTGGTGGGGATGGCCACCACGCCCAGCTTGTAGGTGCTCATGAACTCGGCCGCCTCAGTCTCGGCGGTACCCGTCATGCCCGAAAGCTTGCTGTACATACGGAAGTAGTTCTGCAGGGTCACGGTAGCCAGGGTCTGGTTTTCCGCTTTGATCTCGACGCCTTCCTTGGCCTCGATCGCCTGGTGCATGCCTTCGTTGTAGCGCCGTCCGGCCAGGATGCGGCCGGTGTGCTCATCGACAATCAGGACCTCGCCGTCCAGGATGACGTAGTCCTTGTCCCGCTTGAAGAGTTCCTTGGCCTTGATGGCGTTATTGAGGAATCCGATCAGGGGGGTGTTTGCGGACTCGTAGAGGTTGGAGATGCCGAGGTAGTCCTCAACCTTTTCGATCCCGCTCTCCAGGACGCCCACGGTGCGCTTCTTCTCGTCCACCTCGTAGTCCTTCTCCGGCTCCAGCCGCAGGACCACTTTGGCGAATTCGCTGTACCAGCGGTTGGTGTCCCCCTGCGCCGGTCCGGAGATGATCAGCGGCGTGCGTGCTTCATCGATAAGGATGGAGTCAACTTCATCGACGATGGCGAAGTTGTGGCCGCGCTGGACGAGTTCGGTCCGGTCCCAGGCCATGTTGTCGCGCAGATAGTCGAAACCGAACTCATTGTTGGTGCCGTACGTGATGTCGGCGGCGTATTGCTGGCGGCGAACGGCCGGATCCTGGTTTGCGAGGATGACACCGCTGGTCAGGCCGAGGAAACGGTAAACCCGGCCCATGAGCTCGGACTGGTATTCGGCAAGGTAGTCATTGACCGTGACGACGTGGACACCTTTGCCGGTGAGGGCGTTCAGGTAGGCGGGAGCGGTCGCCACCAGGGTCTTGCCTTCACCGGTTTTCATTTCGGCGATGTTGCCCAGGTGCAGGGCAGCGCCACCCATCAGCTGGACGTCGAAGTGGCGCATGCCAAGAGTCCGGGAGGACGCTTCGCGCACGGCGGCAAATGCCTCCGGCAGCAGGTCATCAAGTTTCTCGCCGTCCTGGTGGCGGGCACGCAGGCGGTCGGTTTCCTCACGAAGCTCCGCGTCCGTGAAAGTTTTGAACGAGTCTTCGAGGGCGTTGATGGAGTCGGCATAGTTTCTCAGCTGCCGGAGTGTTTTCTTGTCACCCGTGCGGAGAATTTTTTCGATAAGTGATGCCACGTGAAGATGCTCCCAGTCTGATGCCGCCGAATTCTGGCGTGTTCAGTCTACGGGAGAGACACGGAGGCGGAGCCCCTTTTCCCTGAGAGCGGATACTCCCTACAAACGTGCCACCTCATGCGCCAGCACCGCTGCGAGATCCCCTGCGTGGCCCACATCCACCCCGGGCAGTCCAAGCCATCGCGCCATCAGCTTCAGCTCGACGGCGAGTTCGACGGCGGTATCCGCCGGCGCATCCGGCTCGGCGAAGGCTGACCTGACCAGCAGCCGTCCCCCTGCCCGGTCCGCTTTGAGGTCCACCCTGGCCACGATCCTGTCACGCAGCAGAAAGGGCAGGACATAGTACCCAAAGCGCCGTTTGGGCTCCGGTGTGTAAATTTCGATCCGGTAGTGGAAGCCGAACAGTTCCCACAGCCGGCGGCGCTCAAAGACCAGGGAGTCGAACGGGCTTAGCAAGGCGCGTCCGGTGGCACGCCTCGGCAGTACCGCATCCGTGTGCCGGAAGAGCGTCCGGCCCCAGCCGGCGACCTCGACAGGTTCGAGACTTCCCTGCCTCACCAGGTGCTCAACGGCCAGTGCCGTTGCCTTGACCGGCGTCCGGAAATAGTCGGCGAAACAGCGGACGCTTCCGATCCCGTGCGCGCGGGCGGCAGCATCGGTCAACCGCTGGAGTGCTGCCGTGGGGTCCGCTTGCTCCCCGGGAAGGGCGTGGGCTGGAAGGACTTTCGAGGCCAGTGTGTACCTGCGTTCGAATTGCCCGGTCCTGGATGCGGCAGAGACCACTCCTTCTTCAAAGAGGTGTTCCAATACCCGTTTCACGGCGTTCCAGTTCCATCCCCAGTTGGCCACTTGTTTATCCTCGACGTGGCCAATGCGTGCGGTGAGTTCTGAAGCGGTCAGGGGCCGGGAACGGGCGAGGACCGCCAGGATCCTGTCCGCCACATCCTCCCGGAGTCCGGGGTCCAGCCGGGAGGCGCCCACCCACGGTCTCTTCTGCCACGGAAGCAGGTCCTGGTAGTGCTCCGGCCGGATATAGCTCGCTTCGTGCGCCCAGTACTCAAGCATGCGGCGCGGGTGGCTGGCGGACATGCGGTGCAGGATGTCGCGATCGTAGTCGCCCAAACGTGAGTAGAAGGGCAGGAAATGGCTGCGGACTAAAACGTTGACGGAATCGATCTGGACGAGTTGAAGACGGGCAAAAGTACGGCCCACCGTCCGTGCAGTGACGGGGCCGGTGGGCCGTTCTTTATGGAGTCCCTGCGCCGCCAGCGCGATCCGCCGTGCCTGGTCAAGGCTCAGCATTGCCGGCATTCAGACCTCTCTGGCGGTGGCTGGTCAACTCTAAGCGTTGGCGGGAGCGTCATCGGAGCGGTAGGCCAAGACCTTTTCCTCCACGACGGTGTCTCCCGGCTCACATTCGTGGTCCAGGGTGATGACTCCGTAGGTCCAGCCGCGGCGACGGTACACCACCGACGGCGTGTTGGTTGCCTTGTCCATGAAGAGATAGAAGTCGTGGCCGACGAGCTCCATGTTGTCTACAGCATCGTCGAGTGTCATGGAAGCAGCGGGAAAAACCTTACGGCGGATCAGCACCGGCGAGTTACCGGCCGGGATGTCATTTTCGACGTCGTAAGGGGACTTTTCCTCCGGCGGCTGCCCGGTTTCACTCCACCGGTTGGCCTCAAGGTACAGCGGCTCGTGGGCGCTGGCTGGTTCAAGGGAAGCGGTTGCTTCGCGGACAGCCTTTGGGGTGTGGCGGCCGTGGTGGACCTTCTTGCGGTCCTTGGCCCGCCTGAGCCGCTCAAGCAGTTTGTTGTAGGCGAGGTCAAAGGCGGCAAACTTGTCTGCGGCGCTCGCTTCGGCACGGATTACGGGACCACGGCCCAGGACGGTAACCTCAACGGTCAACTGGTCGCCGGTTTGCCGCGTATTGGTCTCCTTGGAAACTTTTGCGTCCACCCGCTGGATCTTGTCACCCAGGGATTCGATTTTCGCGATCTTTTCCCCGGCGTACTCGCGGAACCGGTCTGAAACCGTCAGATTTCGTCCGCTGATCATAAACTCCATGGTGCCCTCCAAATGACTTCGGTGACACGACGGCGGCGCTTCCTTGGGCCGGGCTGCCTGACAGTCGAGCCCCTCTCCGAGCCGCCATCGAAAGGTACATTCTGTTCTTGGTACCCACCTCAGACGTTAGTTCATAGCCACCCGTTATTCATCCTTTCCCGGTTTATTTTTTTCTGAGACGTGGTGGTCACCGCGCACTCCCGCGTCTGCGGCGTCACGGGCAGTGGCATCGGGCGGGCGTGTCGCCGCAAGCACGACGGCGCCCCTTACCAGGGCACCTTCGCGGTGAAGCGCACGGGCAGCTTCGCCAAGAGTCGCACCGGTGGTCAGGACATCGTCGATGATGAGGCAGGGCCGCCCTGCGACCTCTGTCCGGGCCCTCGGTTTGACCTTCATGGACCCCCGGACCCGCTGTGAGCGCGCTCCCCTCCCCAGGCCCTTTTGGCCGGCCGGCCCGTTGTGCCCGCCGGGCAGCCCATGACCGGAAACGGAAATCTTGCCCAGGGCATCCGCAACATTGAAACCCGGGAGCTGCCGCGCGGCCACCTTCAATAGCAGGTGGACAGGGCTGAAGCCCCTGCTGACGTAGGCCGCTGTGCTGGTGGGGACGGGGACCAGCAGGACTCCGTGACCCGCGGGAGCAGCCGACCTGACTGCTGAGGCCAATACACGGCCAAGGCTTGAGCCAAGCTGATGCTGTCCGTGCCGTTTGAAAGACAGCAGTGCCTGTGCCAGCTCGTCGCGGTACACACCCGCTGCCACCACGGGCAGCAGCACTGCCCCGGCAACGTCCATGAGGGCAGGAGCCCCGCTTTCTGCACGGAAAGGGTTCCTGGCCAGCTGGCGGATGCGGCTGGCGCAGGACGGGCAAAGCGTGCGGTCTTCCGCCCCGCAGCAGACGCAGTCCGCCGGGACCGCCAAGGCAAGGAGGTCGTCCGCGGCGCCGGCCAGCCACTCGAGAATGCGCAGGGATGCCGCCGTCTGTTCAGCCCGGTGCAGTGCCACGGGGGGTACCGGTGCAAGGTCTGGATCCACTAACGGATCCCTCGGTACCCGCCACCGGTGGAACCGCGTCTGCGCAATTTGGTCTTCATGGTCCCACTATCGAGCAGACGCCAGGCTACCGGCCTGCCCGGGGGCAGCCATGTGGAAAACCCCGCCTGGAAGGACGATGACGCATCACACGTACGCAGGCTGCTCCAGTGCCCCGAAGCTCAGCCTGCGAACGCCGGGTCGAGCGGGCCCTTGATCTGCGGCGACCAGCCGTTGCCGAGGCGTTGGAAGATCCCTTCCCCGGACTGCACATAGATGTCGTCGGTGCCGTTTCCGCCGCTGATGGCAACCAGGCCGGGCCAGGGCGCGAGCTGTTGCGGCTGCCCTGAGGTGAAGGACAACAGCTCCGGCGTGACGTTGGAACCCGCCGCGGCTTTCATGACGGCAACAGTAGTGCCGTTCACCCAGACCCCTTGGTCAGGATCGCCGTCGGCAACCAGGGTGATGGGAGCGGTCAGCTCACGCGGTGTGCCGTCTCCGGCCCGGATTATGCCCGTTACCTGCACTTTGGACTTTCCGTCCTGTTCCGAAATCACCAGGGCGCGCACGCCATCACGTGACACGCGGAACTCCTTCACCGTGCGGCCCGCAAGCCAGGAAGGTGCCAGGGTGACGGACGGAACGGCTGCGCCCTCCGCCACGCCGGTGGGATGGAACGACACCACTTCGGTGGCACCGGTAGCGCCGGGGCCCGCCGTCCACACCCAGTCGTTGACGCTGAAGGAGGGCCGGCTGAGGGTGCTGCGGGTGGTCAGGGCCCGGGCAGGCTGGCCCGGGCTGATGCTGTACAGGGTGGTCCTGCCGTCATTGAGGAAAGCCGCGGCCTGCGACACAGGCGATTCCGCAGGGTACCGGGGATTGAGCGCGGACACCGACTGCATGTCCGGCAACGGCGAGACACGGTTGTTTTCGTAGCGGACCAGTTCGTTGCCGCTGATGGCTATTTGGCGCGACGGCACCGTCTTGTCCAGCACGGGGGGAAGAACAGATCCGTTGTCCTCAACCCTGACCAGGTCCTGGTTGGCCCTCAACTCCACGTTGACGACGTCGGGCTGGCTGCGGAACGTCAGGGTCAGCTGCATCTGCATGCGCAGCCGGTCCTCGGCAGAGGTCTCGGTCAGTTCCTTTGCCGTGAGGTCCACCTGGGCCGCACCGGAGACAACGGGCACGGATTCCCTGGCGAGTTTGATACCGGAGGGGAAGGCACTGGCGACGGCGCCGCGCAGATAGGGAGCCGGGCCGGCCAGCAGCGCGCTGGTCATGGCTTTGACGGTCTTGTTCTTCAGGAACCAGCGGACATCGGGTATGGCGTAGGTGAACGTGGGATCGTAAAAGTAGATGGGGTAGGCACCGTAGATGACCTTGAATGTTTCCTCAGCGATGGCGGTTCCGTCCGGGATGGCGGATATCCGCCACTCCCCGTCCACCTGGGTCACAGTCACGGGAATTCGTTCGACGGTTCCCGGGGGCGACTGGGTGGCGATGCCGTCGGCGTCCACGGTGTAGGAGACGTCCAGCTCATAATTGAAGACGTTTTCCGTGCCCGTGGGAACGACGCGTGCCTCGCGGTACACCAGGGCGCGCTTGTCAGGCTTCCAGGACACGGCCGATGCCTGCGTCAGGTACTGGCGGGCCACCGCGTAGTCGTCTTCGTAGCCGCTGCCCGCGCGGTAAAAGTAGTCGATGATGGTCTCAGGCGACGCGCCCGGCTGCGGCGCCGCCGGAAGGAACACTGGAGCACTGACGTTGCCGGCGCTGCTTTCGCTGCTTTTCCCTACCGGCCCGGAAGTGGGAATGCGGGCACAGCCAGAGAGTAGGACGGCCAGCAGCGCGAGCAGTCCCGCAAGATACCTGGCGCGGCGCCGTGTGGCCCTCATGGTGTCTCCTCGGACGCCTGCGGCGGAGCGGGAGTGGCTCCCCCGGCCTGCAGCACCAGCATGTTTCTGTTGCCCTCTTCCGCCGGGATACTGCCCGGTGCTCCCGGGGTGGTGACGTCTTTGGGTTCCAGTTGCAGGGGCGGCTCGGAGATCCCGTCCTCCTGGCGCAGCGGGAGCGTCAGGCGGAAGTTGGCCCCATCGCCTTTCCTTCCCCAGGCCTGCAGCCAGCCGTGGTGCAGCTTGGTGTCTTCCATGGCAATCGACAGGCCCAGGCCGCTGCCGCCCGTCGTCCGGGCACGCGCAGGATCTGCCCGCCAGAACCTGTCGAAGACGCGGGCAGCCTGGGCCTGGTCCAGCCCGATCCCATGGTCCCGGACCGCGACGGCCACGGCAGTCTCGTTGGCGGCAACCGTGACGGTCACCGGCTTGCCCTCACCGTGCTCCACAGCGTTCAGGATCAGGTTCCGCAGAATCCTGTCGATCCGCCGGGCGTCCATTTCCACGATCATGGAACCCTCGGGAGCGGTGTAGAGGATCTCCGAACCATACTCGGCAGCAACGGGTGCCGCGCCCTCAATGACATGGGCGATCACCTGGAGCAGGTCCTCGGGCTCAGCGTCCAGCACCGCAACGCCGGCATCGAAGCGGCTGATCTCCAGGAGGTCGGAGAGCAAAGACTGGAACCGCTCCACCTGGTTGTAGAGCAGTTCTGCGGACCGCTTGTTGATCGGGTCGAAATCGTCACGTGCGTCGTACAGGACTTCTGCTGCCATGCGGACTGTGGTGAGCGGTGTCCGCAGCTCGTGCGAGACATCGGAGACGAAGCGCTGCTGCATCTGCGAGAGCGTTGCCAGCTGGGTGATTTGTTCCTGCAGGCTGGCCGCCATGTGGTTGAAGGAAGCTCCCAGGCGTGCCACTTCGTCCTCGCCCCGGACCACCATGCGCTCCTGAAGCTGCCCGGCTGCCAGCTTCTCGGACACCATCGCAGCGTGGCTGACCGGGCTGACCACGTTCCGGGTGACGTACCAGGCCACGGCACCGATCAGGAGGACCAGCACGGCACCACCGGCCCAGAGGACACTTTGGATTTCGTTGAGGGTTTGCTGTGCGGTGTTGAGATCGTAGATCAGGTAAAGCTCGTAAACGGTGCCGTTGAACGTCACCTTGTTCCCGACCGCGATTCCCGGCCGGTCCTCTGTCCCCACCGGGATAACGGTGGATGCCCAGTACTGGTCCTTGCCCGATTCCTGGACCGCCTTCCGCAGGTCGGCCGGGATGACGCTTACGGTCAGTTGGTCGGAGGCGCGGGATTCCACCCAGCGGTTTCGCGGCTTGGTCTGGTTGGGCATCGCTTCGAAGACATAGCGTCTCTGGATTACGGAGCCCCTGCCTTCCACGGCGCTTAGCGTGTCTGAAACCAGGGTAATGACGCTGGACTGGTCGGTGACCTGGGCGCCGTCAAACGTGTCCTGCACCTGCTTGACGTTGTAACGGGTCTCCGACTCCGCCTGGGTGAGCCGCTCCTGGAAGAGGTTGTTGGCAATCTGGTTGGACAGGTAGGCGCCAACGACGGCGAATGAGGTCACTGCGAGCATCAGGGTGGTCAGGACTGTCCGGAACTGCAGCGAACGGCGCCAGCGCTTTTGCAGGGCCCGGCCGAGGTACCGAAGCCCTGGGAGGAACCGCACGACACCGGTGCGCACCAACCTGACGACGCGCAGGGTCACGATAAGGGCGCGCCGCCGCCAGATACCTGCCCGGAACGCAACATGCCTCAGTCCGGGGGCCAAGCCGTCACCGTGACCGCCCGTTCCGTGGCCGGTGCCGTCCTGTGGGCTGCTGTCCCCCTCGGCGCCATCCAGGGCCCCGCTACCGGGGTTCAGGCCGGTGTCCGCTGGATGCGGGGTTGTGCGCCGGACCGGTTCCCCGTCCTGCGCAGCGGAGTCAGACCCCTGCTTTGTAGCCGACACCACGCACCGTCAATACAACTTCCGGGGCTTCCGGGTCCTGCTCAATCTTGGACCGCAGGCGCTGGACATGGACGTTGACCAGCCGCGTATCGGCAGCATGGCGGTAGCCCCATACCTGCTCCAGCAACAGTTCACGGGTGAAGACCTGCCAGGGCTTGCGGGCGAGCGCCACGAGGAGGTCGAATTCCAGTGGGGTCAGGGAGATGCGGTCATTGCCCCGGCTGACGGTATGCCCCGCGACGTCGATGGTGATGTCTGCGATCTTGAGTGTTTCAGGTGCCTTCTGGTCGCCGGGACGGAGGCGGGCACGGACGCGTGCCACCAGTTCGGCAGGCTTGAAAGGTTTCGGCACGTAGTCGTCGGCACCGGACTCCAGGCCGCGGACGACGTCCGAGGTATCGGACTTGGCGGTCAGCATGACGATGGGCACATCTGACTCCCCGCGGATCTGCCGGCATACCTCGATGCCGTCCATACCGGGAAGCATGAGGTCGAGCAGGACCAGGTCGGGCCGCGACGAGCGGAAAACGTCCAGGGCCTGGGCGCCGTCGGCGCAAAAGACCGGCTCGAAGCCGTCATTACGGAGGACAATTCCAATCATCTCGGCCAGCGCTTCGTCATCATCTACCACCAGAATGCGTGCCTTCATAGCTATATATTCCCTTATCGGGATGGGTTTGTCCTGTTGAGCGGCCTCTGGCATGGCGCGGTACTAGGCCGTCCGACGCCGGAACTATAGTCTTGGGGTCATGTTCCGCTGTGCCGGTGGCGCCTTTCGGCGGCCGGGGCAAGCGGACAGATATTGGGGGAGGAAACAGTGTCACAAGAGCAGCCGGGGCCCGAAGAGCCCACGCAGGAACGGGCGGCAGGCGCCAAGGACGCCCGCTCCGCCTATGGCGCCGGAGGCGGCCCGGACGTGCCGCCTCCCGCAACCCCTGGGCGGGAAGTGCCATGGACGCCGCCGGGCGGAAACGCATCGCAGCAAGGCCCCTGGGAGCAGCAGGCGTGGCAGCAGCAGCGGCCGCCGGGGCCGGCCGCCGGGCAACAACCCCCGCAGCCTCCGCACGCAAACAGCCCGTACCCCGGGGCGCCATATCCGGGAACCCCATACGGCGGTCACGCCTACGGGGCACACCAAATCAACGGAGCCCCCTACGGCGGCCCTCCCAAAAACGGTTCACCGTATCCCGGCCCACAGTATGGCGCCCCATTCCCGGCCCAGCCCCGCTACGTCGCTCCACCAAAGCCCGGGATCATCCCGTTGCGGCCACTGCTGTTCGGAGAAGTCCTGGACGGTTCCTTCCAGGCGATCAGGCGCAACGCCAAGGCCATTCTCGGCGCGGGCCTGCTGGCCCAGGCCCTGTCGGCCATCCTCGCAGCGGTGTTGACGGGATTCATCGCCACATCATCGGGGTCCGTGGAGTCGTGGGCGGCGACGGCCGGCAGAACCGGCACCGGTTCCCCAGGGATAGGGTCACTCGGAATCGGGCTGATGGTCGGCCTGGCCCTCCTGTCCCTACTGTCCGTATTCATTTCCGCTGTCCTCCAGGGCGCCATGGTGGTTCCCGTGGCCCGGTCCGTGCTTAACAGGCCCACCGGTTTCCGGCGCATGCTGTCACTGGCGCGCCCAAGGATTGGCGCGCTGATCGGGCTGGCGGCACTGCTGGTCGCAGCGGCAATGGCCGCGGTCATGCTGTTTTTCCTGGTCATCGTCCTCGTGTTCTCCAATGTCCGCGGTGTGGCCACGCTGCTGGTCGTTCCTCTCATGCTTGCCTTCTCTGCCATGTTCCTGTGGGTGGCAATCAAGATGGTGGTGGCGCCCGCCGCCGTCGTGATCGAAGAACTGGGTGCTTTTGCCGCCGTCCGCCGCTCCTGGGAGCTGACCCGCGGCAACTGGTGGCGGATTTTCGGCATCAGCCTGGTGGTTGCCATCCTGGTCGGCGTGATCACCCAGGTCGTCCTGATCCCGGCAAGCATCCTGCCTGCAATCCTGTCCGGGGTGGTCTCGCCGCACGGAGGCAGCGGACGGGATGCCGGAATGGCTGTGGCCATGGGGATCATCACCGCTGTCATCGGCGCCCTGCTGGGTGCAGTGGGCTATGCGTTCCAGACGTCCGTCATGGCGCTTCTCTACATGGACCTGCGGATGCGCAAGGACGGACTGGACATTGAACTGCTGCGCGAACTGGAGACCGGGGCGGATCCTGGCGGGGTCCCAGGCCGGGGACCCCACGCCGCCGGCAGCACGCCTTACCCCGGATACGTAACGCCGCCAGGGGCATGGCCACATGGCCGCTGAACCTCCGGTACTTCCGGGCGCCGGAGAGGCCCGTCGCTGGGCAGCGGAGGAACTGGCCAAACCCGAGTACCGTGACGCGGCCCCGTCCTGGCTCGACACGCTGTGGCAGAACTTCCTGGACTGGCTGCGGTCGCTGGACGGCTCCGGAGGCGACGCTGCCTCGGTCCCCAGCCCCGTCATCGCCCTCGTCATTGCCGTGATCATCGCAGCCGCCGTCATCCTGGCCCGTCCCCGCCTGAATGCACGTGCACGAAGGGCACAGGACGTCTTCGCAAGGGAAACGGCACTGACTGCCGCGGACTACCGGAACCGCGCCGAGGCCGCGGCCTCGGCAGGGAGGTGGGGGGACGCCGTCGTCGACCGATTCCGCGCCATGGTCCGCAGCGCTGAGGACCGCGCCATCCTGGACCCCCAGGCGGGGCGGACTGCTGATGAGGCGGCGCGGGCACTGTCCGTTCCTTTCCGCGCCGAGGCCCTGCGGCTGGCCCGGGCAGCCGCAACCTTCGACGGCATCCGTTACGGGAACAAGGCAGCGGACAGCCCCGATTACCAGGAGATGGTGGCGCTTGACGGAACACTGGATGCCCTGAGGGCCGCCTCCACCGGCAGCGCCGTGCCGATGCCATGACGGGGACTGCCGGGGCGGACACGCACCCTGTTGACGAAGAGGGGCGGTCCGCCGGGCCGCACCCCAAGCGACGCACCTTCACCGCCTGGTTACGGCGACACCGCAGCGCCGCCGCGGCCGGCGCTGCGGTGGCCGCGGCGCTGGCCCTCATCGTCGGCACGCAGCTCGCGCCCAAAGGTGACTCGGTTCCCCTCTCCGTCCACAACGCGGGCCCGGGTGGCGCGAAGGCCGTGGCCGAAATCCTCGGCCGGCATGGTGTCTCGGTGCACACCCCCAACCGCTTTGACACAGCGCTGGAGGACCTGCGGGCCAGTTCCTCCCCTACCCTGCTGCTCTATGACCGCAACGGCATCCTGGGTGAGCCGCAACTGGCAGCCCTGATGGCGGCCGCGCACCGTGTGGTGGTGGTCTCGCCCAGGTTGGAGACCCTCACCGGCCTTGACCACGGCATTCGCCAGGCCGGCGTGGTCCCCGATGCCTTCCCCATCCTGGACCCCGGATGCGCCCTGCCGGACGCGGAGGCAGCGGGGCAAGTCACCGGCCAGGGCGGATACGTGTACGACGGCGGGACGTCCTGCTACCGCGCTGCAGGAACCGCCGGAATGCTCGCCGTCAGCAGCGACGGACGCCTGGCTGTGCTGGGCAGCACAGAGGTCCTGGGCAACGACAAGCTGGACGAACTGGGAAATGCCGCGCTGGGAATCCGGATGCTCGGTGCGTCGCCGGACCTCGTCTGGTACCTGCCCTCACTGGAGGACGTCGCCGTGGGCGGCTCCCCGAAAACCCTCGACGACCTGGCGCCTGGCTGGGCCCGGTTCCTGGGTCCCTGGCTGCTGGTGGTGGCACTGGCGGCCATCGTGTGGAGGGGGCGGCGAAACGGCCCCCTGGTCTTTGAACCGTTGCCGGTTGTGGTCAAGGCCGTCGAGACGGCAGAGGGACGGGCACGGCTCTACCAGGACGGGCGCCCCATCGGACAAGCGCGCGACAATCTGCGGTCCGGGCTGCTGGTGCGGCTGGCCGTGAAGCTCAGGCTTGGCCCCGGCGCCACCGCCGAGGACATTATTGCCGCTGCTGCCCGGCTGCTCGGCAGGGACAGCGCGGAGGTCCGCATGCTGATCAACGAACGCCCCGCAACTGAACCGCGGCTGGTGGCCTGGTCCCAGGCCATGGACAAACTGGAGAAAGAGGTCATAGACCGATGAGTGAACAAAGCAGTGGGCCGGCAGTCCTGAATTCATTGGGTTCCAACAGCCCCCTGGACGACGACGGGGCACGCCAGGCGCTGCTGGCTGTCCGCCGGGAGGTGGCAAAGGCAGTGGTGGGACAGGATGCAACCGTCACCGGGCTCCTCATTGCCTTGCTTTCCCAGGGGCACGTGCTGCTGGAAGGCGTCCCCGGCGTAGCCAAGACCCTGCTGGTCCGGGCCCTCTCCGCCGCGCTGAGCCTGGACACGAAGAGGGTGCAGTTCACCCCGGACCTCATGCCGGGCGATGTCACCGGTTCGTTGGTCTACGACTCTCGCACGTCCGAGTTCACCTTTCGGGAGGGCCCTGTTTTCACCAATCTCCTGCTGGCCGACGAGATCAACCGCACCCCGCCAAAGACCCAGGCTTCACTCCTCGAAGCCATGGAAGAGCGCCAGGTGTCCGTCGACGGAGTGTCGCGGCGGCTGCCGGCGCCCTTCCTGGTGGCGGCCACCCAAAATCCGGTGGAGTACGAAGGGACCTATCCCCTGCCGGAGGCCCAGTTGGACAGGTTCCTACTGAAGCTCACCATGCCGCTGCCGGAACGGGGAGATGAGATTGAAGTTGTCCGCCGCCATGCCGCCGGCTTCGATCCCCGGGACCTTACGGCTGCGGGGGTAACCGCGGTCGCCGGCGGGGAGGACCTGGAGCGGGCACGGAAAGCGGTGACGCAGGTGGCCGTGGAGCCCGAGGTCATCGGATACATCGTGGACCTGGTGCGGGCAACCCGCGCCGCGCCCTCATTCCAGCTTGGTGTCTCTCCGCGCGGCGCCACCGCACTGCTTAATACCTCACGGTCCTGGGCGTGGCTCTCTGGCCGTGTGTTTGTCACCCCTGATGACGTCAAGGCCCTGGCGCTGCCCTGCCTTCGGCACCGGGTGGCCCTGCAGCCCGAAGCCCAGATGGACGGGGTGCGGGTGGATGACGTCCTGGCCAGCATCCTGGCCTCCGTTCCTGTTCCCCGCTGATGGCCATCTCGGGCCGTTACGTGGCACTGGTGCTGCTTGGCCTGGTGCCCGTGCTGCTGCTCCCGGGGTGGCCTACCGTACTGGCTACCGGCGCATTGCTTGTGGCCCTGCTGGCTGTAGACCTGCTGTTCGCCGGTTCCCTTCGCAGGGTCGGGGCCCTCCGTGCGGAACCGGAAAACGTGACGCTCAACAACGCGGTGGACGCCGTGCTCACGCTCCGTAATGGGGGCGCCCGCGCGGTCCGGGGAACGTTGCGCGATGGCTGGCAGCCCTCTGCCGGGGCGCAGAACGCGGTCCAGGACATCAACGTTCCGGCGGGCGAAAGCAGACGGTTCACGGTCAGGCTCCGGCCGGTCCGGCGGGGAGACCTTGCAGCTCACCACGTGACTCTTCGCTCGTTTGGTCCGCTGGGCCTGGCTGCCCGCCAGCGGACCATCGAATGCCCGGGCTCGGTGCGCGTCCTGCCGACATTCCATTCCCGGCGGCACCTGCCCTCAAAGCTGCGGAAACTCCGCGAACTCGATGGAAGGGCTGCGGTCCAGATCCGCGGGGCCGGTACCGAGTTCGATTCCCTGCGCGACTACGTCCGTGGCGATGACGTCCGGTCCATCGACTGGAGGGCCACGGCCCGGCGCTCAGCCACGGTAGTGCGCACATGGCGCCCCGAACGGGACCGGCGGGTGGTACTGGTCCTGGATACCTCCCGCACGTCCGCGGCGAGGATCGGTGACGAAACGCGCCTGGACACCGGACTCGAGGCTGCGCTCCTTGTGGCAGTCCTGGCAGAACGGGGCGGCGACCGTGTGGACTTCGTGGCCTTTGACCGCAGGACCCGGGCACGCGCCGGCTCGGCCGGGCAGGGCAGCATCCTGGCCCGGCTGGTCCAGGCCATGGCTCCCCTCAACGCGGAGCTGATCGAAATGGACTGGCCTGCAGTTCCGGCGCAGGTGCGCGCGGTCTCGGTGCACCGGTCACTCGTGGTGCTGTTGACGTCGTTGGACGGCGGGGCCCCGGAGGAGGGCCTTCTGCCCGTGGCGGAGCGGCTGGCCGGCCAGCACGTGGTGGTGGTGGCGGCCGTCCGTGACCCACAGCTGGGTACCATGCTCCGGGAGCGAAGCGACGCCACCGGGGTGTTCCGGGCCGCCGCCGCGGAACGGGCTCTCCTTCAACGGGCAGGGGTCATCGCCGAACTGCGGCGCTGCGGAGTGGAAGTGGTGGACGCCGAGCCGCAGGAGCTGCCGCCGCGGCTGGCGGACATGTACATCCGGCTCAAGGCAGCCGGTAAATTGTGAACCCACAGGCAATCAGCGCAGTCCCAGGCAACGAGAGGTCCACTTCATGAGCGTCCCGATCTACCAGCAGGCCCTGGGCACGGCGTTTTCCCAGCTGCAGCCCGAACTGCAGGAGTACTTCTCCCTGGCCCCGGGGTCAGGGCAGTACGGCGTAGGGGAAGGAACGTTCGACGTCGTGGGGTGCCGCCAGCGGTGGCTGCGCCCTTTGCTGCGGCTCACCGGGAGCGAGGAGGCCTTCTTTCCCGAGTACGGCGAGAACATACCCTTCCGCATCGAGAACCACGCCCATCAGGACCCGTTCGGCCGGTCCAGCCTTACAGCCCGCCGCGAGATTCGGTTCCCCGGCCGGACGCGGCTCTTCCAGGACACCACGAGTGCCAGCAACCGGGGCGGCCTGACGCAGTTGGTCGACTACGTGGGCCGGTACCGGCGCCTGGTGACGGACCTGAACCTGGGCGTTACGCCGGACGGCAGGCTGCGCGGAGTCTCGGAGGCGTCGCGGCTCTTCCTTGGACCGCTCCGGGTGCCGCTCCCGGAAGCCCTGGATGCCAAAGCCTACGCCGAGCAGTGGTGGGACCCGGCCGCTGGCCACAACGGTCGGCACCGTATCCAGGTCAAGGTCATCCAGCCACAGATTGGACTGGTCCTGGTGTATGCGGGGGCATTCGACTACCGGCTGCGCCCCTACACGGGCGGCAGTTCCGCCCAAAGCTACCTGCCCCGCTATGCGCAGCCTGAGCGGTGGGAAAACCGGGTCTAGCGCCTACCCCAGTGCCTGCTGGTTCAGGCCGTCGGCGACGTGCGTCAGCCTGCCCAGGACCGCCGTGGCCTGCGCCGGGGTAAGTCCGGCCAGTCCCGCAGAGGGCGTTACCCGCACGGCAGCGAGCAGCGAGGGCGGAAGGCCCAGCTGGCGCCAGGGACGCCATACGGAGTCCACGCAGTCGGCCACCTTGGGCAGCGGGCCCTTGGAGGATAGGTCCACCGCTCCGGCCCAAAACTGTTTTCCTGCCTCCATGGCTCCCGCCACCTGCTCCCACTGCCGGTTAGTCAGGGCTTTGAGCGGCAATGCCACGCCGTCCGCCCCTGCCGCCAGGGCCAGTTCGATGGGTGCCTCGATCTCGGGGAAGGCCAGCACTACCCCGGCTGCACCGGAGGAGCGAAGGGCGTCCAGGACCAGGCGCCAGGATTCGCGTACCTCTGATGCTGCCACCGCCCGAAGCGTGCGGTAGCCGCTCGCTGTGGGGATGGTCCCGCCAAGTACGGCGGCGATGGCCGGCTCATCCACCTGCACCACCACGCGGGTGCCCGGAACGGCGGCCGCCACCCGCGTGAGGAAGCCGGCCACGCCAGCAGAAAGGGAAGCAGCGAGATCCCGGCGGGCGCCGTAATCCAGCAGGGCCCGCTCTCCGTTGTGCAGGTAGAGGCCGGCCGCAAGGCTGAGCGGACCAACCAACTGCACTTTCAGTTCACCGGCGGACGCGTCCTCTGCCCCTGCAACATCTGCCAGGACGTTCAGGTCCGTGGCCAGGGCCGACGCCGCGCGGCGCATGTCCTTGCCGGGCCGGTCGACCAGCCGCCACCCATGGGGCTGGACGTCCACCGCGAGATCTTCCAGGAGCGACGCTGTGCGTCCCAGGGCATCGGAACCAACCCCGCGGTCCGGCAATTCCGCCAGGAACGGCAGGTGCGGGCTGCCGAGCTCCCCCCGGATGATCCGGGCGGCTTCCAGGGGGTCTTCCCCGGGCCAGGTTCCGAGGCCCGTGGCAGTTACCTGCAGGGGCGTGGCCTCCTTGGGCTGATGGGAGGCACTTAGAGGGGCGGACCCGGGCTGTTGCTGTTCCCGGCTCACGCCAGTGCGGAGGTCTGGGGCTGCTGGCCGGAGGAGGCCTGATGGTCCTCGGCGATGGCCTCATGGTGGCGGATCACTTCGCCGATGATGAAGTTGAGGAATTTTTCCGCGAACGCAGGGTCGAGGTGCGCGTCCTCCGCGAGGCGCCGCAGCCGTGCGATCTGCGCTGCCTCACGTCCCGGATCGCCGGCCGGCAGGCGGTGGGTTGCCTTCAGGAAGCCCACTTTTTGGGTCGCTTTGAAGCGCTCTGCCAGGAGGTACACCAAGGTGGCATCAATGTTGTCGATGCTGGAGCGGATGGACAGCAGTTCAGCCATCACCGAATCGTCCACGTGGCCTGCCAGGGAGCTGGCGGATGGATCAAAATCGTCGGAGCCAGGAGAGCTGGGGTTGTGCTGCGTCATGGCTCCAGTCTAGGGGAGCCGATCGAATAGCCGCGGGTGTTAAGCGCCGGTGCCGGGCCTGCCGGCACCGGCGCTCTCCACAGCATGGGATTCCTGCGGAATCAGGTCCCCAGGAGTGCGCGGTGCTCCTCCCTGCGTTTGGCCTGTTCGGCAGGGTCCGGCACCGGCAGGGAGGCAATCAGCCGCCGGGTGTAGTCATGCTGCGGGTTGCCCATGACCTGGCTGCCGATCCCCTGTTCCACCAGCTTCCCCTTGTACAGCACGCCCACCCAGGAGGACAGGATGTCCACCACGGCAAGGTCGTGGCTGATGAACAGGCAGCCGAACCCGAACTCCTCCTGGATGTCCCGGAACAGCTCCAGCACCTTTGCCTGCACCGAAACGTCCAGGGCCGACGTCGGCTCGTCCGCGATCAGCAGCCGGGGGTTCAGGCTGAGGGCGCGGGCCAGTGATGCCCGCTGCCGCTGTCCGCCGGACAGTTCGTGCGGGTACCGTCCTGCGTACGACGCCGGCAACTGGACTGATTCAAGCAGCTCACCGACGCGCTTGCGCGCCTGTGCTTCGCTGGGCCGGGTGTGGATGAGCATGGGCTCGGCAATACACTCGCCAATGGTCAGCTGCGGGTTGAAGGATGCGGCAGGGTCCTGGAAGACGAAGCCGATGTCTTTGCGCAGCGGTTTGAAAGTGCGTTCGCGAAGGTTCAGCATCTCGTAGCCCAGCACCTTGAGGCTGCCTCCCGTGGTGCGGTTTAGCCCGGCGATGGCCCGGCCAATCGTTGTTTTTCCGGAGCCGGACTCTCCCACCAGGCCAAATACCTCTCCCCTGGACAGGGTGAAGCTGACACCGTCCACGGCCTTGAACGCCGGCGTGCCGAGCCGCCCGGGATATTCGATCACCAGGTTGTCGGCAGCCACCAGTACCTCCTCATCCTGGTGCCGCCGCTCAGTGAGGCCTTCCGACGCCGAGTTGCGGCCGAGGTGGGGCACTGCAGCCAGCAGGTGCCGGGTGTAGTCCTGCCGGGGTTCGGCGAACAGTGTCTTCGATGTGGCTTCCTCCACGACATCGCCCTGGTACATCACCACCACCCGGTCCGCCAGGTCCGCCACGACGCCCATGTTGTGCGTGATGAGCACGATCGAGGTGCCGTATTTGTCCCGCAGGTCCCGGAGGAGTTCCAGGATTTCCGCCTGGACCGTGACGTCCAGGGCCGTGGTGGGCTCGTCCGCCACGATCAGGCCCGGGTTCAGCGCCAGGGCGGCGGCAATCACCACACGCTGCTTCTGGCCTCCTGAGAACTGGTGCGGATAATAGTTGACCCGGTGTTCGGGATCCGGGATCCCCACTTTGCGCAGCGCCTCAATGGCCCGGGCCTTGGCTTCCTTGGCGGACACCCGTCCCCCGCCGTTGGCTCCGGCGTGCGCACGGATCCCCTCCGCAATCTGCCATCCCACGGTGAACACGGGATTGAGGGCGGTGGAGGGCTCCTGGAACACCATGGCCACGTCCCGTCCGCGGATCTGGCGGAGCCGCCCCGGACTGAGGCTGATGACGTTGGTGCCGTTGATCAGCACGGCTCCCGAGCTTACGGCGGTCTCGGGGAGCAGCCCCAGGATGGTCTTTGCCGTGACCGTCTTGCCGGAGCCGGATTCGCCCACGATGGCCAGCACCTCGCCGGCTTTGACCTCCAGGCTGACATCCTTGACGGCGTACACGTCTCCCCCGTCGGTGGCGAAGGTGACCTTCAGGTGATCGATGTCCAGGACGGTTTTCCGGTCCTGGTCCTGCTGGTCGGACAGTGAACCGAGGTTTTCGCTCACGGGTTGCTCAATTCTGTTTCGGGGCCGGAACCGGCGCGAGTGCCCGGTGCGGCGGCAGCAGCTTTGCGGCCGGTCCGCTTCCGGCCGCGGAGACGCGGATCGTTCAAGTCGTTGATGCTTTCGCCCACCAGCGTCAGCCCGAGGACTGTCCAGACAATCGCGAGGCCCGGGAACAGCCCGGTCCACCAGATGCCTGAGGTGGTGTCCGCAAGCGCCTTGTTCAGGTCGAATCCCCACTCGGCCGCCGAGCTTGGTTCAATGCCGAAGCCAAGGAAGCCCAGGCCGGCCAGGGTCAGGATGGATTCGGAGGCGTTGAGGGTAAAGATCAGCGGCAGTGTGCGGGTGGCGTTCCGGTAGATGTGCCGGGTCATGATGCGGATGTTGGATGCGCCAACCACCTTGGCCGATTCGACGAAGGGCTCGGCCTTCAGCCGGATGGTCTCGGCGCGGATCACCCTGAAGTACTGCGGGATGAACACCACCGTGATGGAGATGGCGGCAGCCAGGATTCCGCCCAGCAGGCTGGACTGCCCGCCGCTGATGACGATCGCCATCACGATGGCCACCAGCAGCGACG
The DNA here is from genome assembly GCF_040702335.1 of Pseudarthrobacter sp. NPDC080039. NCBI lineage: Bacteria > Bacillati > Actinomycetota > Actinomycetes > Micrococcales > Micrococcaceae > Pseudarthrobacter > Pseudarthrobacter sp. NPDC080039. Next base: position 277,608 of record NZ_JBFBKY010000004.1, read on the forward strand.
GGAACGCGTAGATCGCGTCGGCGACGACCACCAGGATTCGGTCAAGCCAGCCGCCGATGTAGCCGCTGACCAGGCCGAGGATGACACCGGCGAAAATCGAGAGGACCACGGCCACGATGATGACCAGCAGTGCGGTCTGGGTACCCCAGATCACGCGTGAAAGGACGTCGTATCCGCCCACGGTGGTGCCCAGAAGGTGCTTGCCGCCGGGGGCCTGCTGGGTGGGGAAGTTGCCGTCGGCATCCGAGAGCTGCGCGAAGCCGTACGGCGCCAGCAGCGGAGCAGCCAATGCTGTGAGCAGGAAGATGCCGGTGAGGACGAGCCCCACCACCAGCATGAAGCGTTGCAGCCCGACGCTCTTATTGAAGTGGGAAACAACCGGCAGCCGCCGGAAGAAGGATGCCCGCGGGTTGGCCACGGGTTTCAGGGTGGTCTCGGCAGTCATGTCAGTACCTCACGCGGGGGTCGATCAGCGCGGCGATGATGTCCACGATGAAGTTGGTGACGGCGACGATGACGGCCAGCAGCACCACGATGCCCTGGACGGCGACGAAGTCGCGCGCCGTGAGGTAGTTGGCCAGCTGGAATCCGAGGCCTTTCCACTCAAAGGTTGTTTCGGTGAGCACGGCCCCGCCGAGCAGCACTGCGATCTGCAGGCCCATGACCGTGATGATGGGGATCAGCGCCGGCTTGTAGGCGTGCTTGGTCACCAGCCGATATTCGCTGACGCCGCGTGAGCGGCCTGCCTCGATGTAGTCCTTGCCGAGTGTGCCGATGACGTTGGTCCGGACCAGGCGCAGGAAGACCCCTGCCGTCAGGAGGCCAAGGGCCAGCGCCGGAAGGACGGCGTGGGACATCACGTCGCTGAGGGCAGCCATGTTGCCGCTGCGCAGGGCGTCCAGCCAGTAGATGCCGGTGGGGGCTTCCAGGGCTGTGAGTGACAGTTCGGTCCTGGTGCCGGCACGTCCGGCCACCGGGAGCCAGTGCAGCCACACCGAAAAGATGAGTTTGAGCAGCATTCCAGCAAAGAAGACAGGGGTGGCGTAGAACAGGATGGCCAGGATCCGGAGCACGGCGTCCGGCAGGTGGTCACGCCGGTGGGCGGCGATCATCCCCAAAGGGATGCCCACCACCAGGGCGACGATGATGGCGTTGATGGCCAGCTCCAGGGTGGCGGAGCCGTAGGTGGTCAGCATCTCGGTGACCTTGCGGTTGTCCGAGAGGGTGGTGCCAAAGTTGCCTGTAGCCAGCTGGCCCAGGTATTCGAAGTACTGCGCGAACAGGGGCCGGTCATAGCCGGCGGCGTGGATCCGTTCCTGCAGCTGGTCCGGGGGAAGCCGGCCGCCCATTGCGGCCGTGATGGGGTCGCCGGTGATCCGCATCAGGAAGAACACCATGGTGACGAGGATGAGGATGGTAGGGAAGATCAGCAGGAAGCGGACCAGGATGTACTGGCCCAGCCCTCCGCCTCCCTGCTTTTTCTTGGGCGGAAGGAGCGCGTCCGCGTCACTGGGTGGCGCGTCAATCAAAGTTGTCATCGGTACCTGGATTCGTGGTGACCGGGAGCCAGCAGTCCCCTCGATGCTGGCTGATGACCGGCAAAAGGCGGGACGCCGTTGCGGCGTCCCGCCTTTGGCCCGTCAGAGCCGGATGGGGGTGGAGTGCTTACTTGGACAGGACGCCAAGGCGGGTCTTGAAGGAGGGGTCAAGGGTCTTCTCGACACCCTTGACGTCAGCCCCCGCTACCAGAAGCTGCGAGCCCTGGAGGAGCGGCAGGGTGGAGAGGTCCTTTGCCACAGCCGTCTGGGCATCCCCGATCAGCTTCTGGCGCTCTGTCTTGTCCGGCGTGGTCAGCTGCTTCTGGATCAGGTCCGTGACAGTGGGGTTCTCGTAGTGGTTCTTGAGGAAGTTGCCCGGGATGAAGAAGGGAGTGAGGTAGTTGTCCGCATCCGAGTAGTCCGGGAACCAACCGAGCTGGTAAACGGGGTACGCGTCAGAGGTGCGTGCCTTGGAGTACGTCACCCATTCGGTAGACTGCAGGTCCACGGTGAACAGGCCCGACTTCTCCAGCTGCTCCTTGACCATGGCGTACTCGTCACCGGAGGACTTGCCGTAGTGGTCCGGGTTGTACTGCAGCTTCACGGTGACGGGCCCGGTAACGCCGGCGTCCGCCAGGGTCTTCTTGGCCTTGTCCACGCTGGGCTTGCCGCTGCCGTCGCCATACATGTCCTTCAGCGGCTGGGTTGCGCCGGGCAAGCCGTCCGGGACCACGGAGTAGGCGGGAACATACGTGCCCTTGTAAACCTGGTCGGAAATGGCCTGGCGGTCCACGATGTCGGCCATGGCCTGCCGCACCGCGAGGGCCTTGGCCGGGTTGGCTTCGGGCGTCTTGGCGCCGAACGGCATGGTGTCGAAGTTGAAGACGATGTAGCGAAGCTCGCCACCCGGTCCCTTGTAGACCTTGACCTTGGAGTCCTTGCCGAGGTCCGCGGCGTCCGTGGCGGTGAGGCTGCGGCCGGCAACGTCGATGTTGCCCCCCTGGACGTCCAGCTTGAGGTTGTTGGAGTCGGCGTAGTACTTGATGACGGCGCTGTCATTGGCCGGCTTGCCCAGCAGTCCGTTGTAGTCCGCATTGGCCTTGAGGCTGACGAGTTCGTTCTTCTTGTAGGAGTCGATCGTGTAGGGGCCGGCGAAGGGCTTGGCGGCGACGATGTCCTCATCGCTCATGATCTTGTCGGCCGGGAAGACTTCCTCGTCCACGATGGGGCCGGTGTTGGTCCCCAGGACGCTGGGGAACACCTGGTCATTTGCCTGCTTCAGGTTGAAGACCACGGTGGTGTCGTCCTTGGCCTCGACCGACTTGAGGTTGGAGAGCAGGGACGCGGGGCCGTTGGGATCGTCGATCTTCATGACGCGGTCGTAGGAGAACTTCACGTCTGATGAGGTCAGGGCGTGGCCGTTGGCAAACTTCAGGTTGGGCTTGAGCTTCACCGTGAATTCGGTGGGAGCAGTGAACGAGGCAGATTCGGCGATGTCCGGGCTGACCTCGGCAGAACCGGGCTTGGAGTTCATCAGGAAGGGGTAGACCTGGTTCATCACCAGGAAGGAGCCTGCGTCGTAGGACCCGGCGGGGTCGAGGGTGACGACCTTGTCCGTGGTTCCGAAAGTGATGGCACCGCCGCCGGCACTGCCGCCGGTGGCCGTTCCACCGCCGCCGCCCGATGGCCCCGTGCAGGCTGTCAGGGCCAGGGCGGAGATGCCTGCCAGCGCGATGGCGCGGTGCAGGCCAGTAGTGCTCTTGATCATCTGTGAACTTTCTTTCCGATGAGTACGCGCACGCCGGCGGTCACAGGTTGATACTCCCAGACGCCGGCGTGCAGTGCTGATCCCTAGATTCAATCAGAGAGTCAGCCCTCGGGACGGCAATTCCTGTGAGTTGAGACACAATATTTTCTCAAAAGTTACCCAGCAGTGCGCCCCGCAAAGGCGGAGGGCGGGCCCGGGCACGGCAACGCACCACCCCCGCGAAACCGTGGCGGTGCTGAAAGTGGTTGGGTTACAGAGCGGCGCGTTGGAGCGAGCGGGCGGTGTCGATGGTGGCCTGGCCCAGCACGCGGCTGCCCTGGTACAACACGACGGTCTGGCCGGGAGCGACGCCCCGCAATGGCGACACCAGGCGGACCACGAGCCGGCTGGCGCCGGTACCGTCAGTGGCGGGTTCCATCCGTGCAGTCGCAGGAACGGGGTCCCCGTGTGCACGGACCTGCGCGTAGCAGTCGAACTCGGCGCCCGTTTCCACCTCGGTGATGGGCAGGCCTGCCCAGGAAACCTTGATACCGCGGATCTCGTCGATCGCCAGCAGCGCCCCGGGACCCACCACCACCTTGTTCTCCTTCGGCCGGATCTCCAGGACGAAGCGCGGCTTGCCGTCGGCGGCAGGAGTTCCCAGCTTGAGTCCACGCCTCTGTCCGACAGTGAAGGCGTTGGCTCCGGGGTGCTCCCCTACCTTGGCGCCGGTCTCGTCCACGATGTCGCCGGTGGTCATCTCGATCTTTTCGGCAAGCCAGCCGGCAGTGTCACCGTCCGGAATGAAGCAGATGTCATGGCTGTCCGGCTTGTTGGCAACGGAAAGGCCCCGCCGCTCCGCCTCCGCCCGCACTTCGGCCTTGGACGGGGTATCCGCCAGGGGAAACATGGAGTGCTTGAGCTGTTCATGGGTGAGGACGCCAAGGACGTAGCTCTGGTCCTTGGCCCAGTCAGCGGCACGGTGCAGTTCCCGGTTGCCGTCCGCGTCCTCGATCACCTTGGCGTAGTGGCCGGTGCAGACGGCGTCGAAGCCCAGCGCAATGGCCTTCTCCAGCAGGGCGGCAAATTTGATCCGTTCATTGCAGCGCATGCAGGGGTTGGGCGTCCTGCCGGCCGCGTACTCGTCGATGAAGTCCTGGACGACGTCTTCCTTGAAGCGCTCGGAGAAATCCCACACGTAGTACGGGATGCCCAGAACGTCGCAGGCCCGCCAGGCGTCGCGGGAATCCTCGATGGTGCAACAGCCGCGGCTGCCGGTGCGGAGGGTGCCGGGCATGCGCGAAAGGGCAAGGTGGACACCGACGACGTCGTGCCCGGCCTCCACTGCGCGGGCGGCGGCAACAGCGGAGTCAACTCCGCCACTCATGGCTGCTAGTACTCGCATGCTGGCTTTCTGTTGGGGTTGCTTGCCTTCCGGAGCCGGACTGCATACCACGGCGGCCGAAACGATGTATGCCTATCCATTCTACGGCGGCAGGCAAATCAGCCCGTCGACGGCGGGAAGGGTCAGGTACCGCGCGAAGCCTGACGCGCCGCAGTACCGGCGGTCTGGATGGAGGACTCGTGCCCTGCCATGCCTGCCTGCCGCGCCCGTGCATACGCCTCCGGCAGCGCCGCAAGCAGGGCATCGACGTCATCCTCCGTGGAAGCGTGCCCCAGGCTGAACCGCTGGGCGCCACGCGCCGTTTCCTCATCAAGGCCCATGGCGAGCAGCACGTGGGAGGGCCGTGGCACGCCCGCCGTGCAGGCCGAACCGGTGGACGATTCAATGCCGGCCAGGTCCAGGAGGAACAGCAGCGAGTCCCCTTCGCAGCCGGGGAATGTGAAGTGGGCATTGCCTGGAAGCCGGCCGCCGCCGGGGGCGCCGCGGAGGACAGCGAGTGGAACGCGTTCACGGACGCCCTCGATCAGCCGCTCCCGCAGCGCTGCAATCCGGGCTGCTTCCGCAGGCAGGGTGGCAGCCACAGCCTCCGCCGCGGCGGCGAAGGCGGCGATGGAAGCGGTGTCCAGGGTGCCGGAGCGGACGTCACGCTCCTGGCCGCCGCCATGCTGCACCGGGGTGAGTTTCACCGACCGGCCCAGCAAAAGTGCACCCACGCCCACCGGGCCGCCGATTTTGTGTCCGCTGATGGACATGGCGTCGAGGCCAGAGTCCTTGAAATGGACCGGCACCGAACCGAAGGCCTGGACCGCGTCGGAGTGCACCGGGACGCCGGCGGCGTGCGCCAACTCTACGACCCTCCGGACCGGCTGGATGGTGCCCACCTCGTTGTTGGCCCACATGACCGTTACCAGCGCCACAGACCCCGGATCCCTGGAAAGCTCAGCTTCAAGGACCGCGAGGTCCAGCACGCCCTGGCTGTCCACCGGCAGCCATGCCACCTCCGCACCTTCGTGGCGCTCAAGCCATTCGACGGTGTCCAGGACCGCGTGATGTTCGACGGCGGAGCACAGGATGCGGCGGCGCTTGGGGTCTTCTGCCACCCGGGACCAGTACATGCCCTTTACCGCGAGGTTGTCCGACTCGGTGCCTCCCGAGGTGAAGATGACCTCCGAGGGATGCGCTCCTGCCGCCGCCGCGATGACCTCCCTCGCATCCTCGACCGCACGGCGGGCGCGGCGTCCCGAGCCATGCAGGGACGAGGGGTTGCCGGTCCGCGCCAACTCGCGCGTCAAAGCGGCGAGCGCGGCACCGGACAGCGGCGTGGTGGCGGCATGGTCGAGGTAGGCGGGCATCCTCAAATTCTATCGTCCCGGCTACGGCGTCTCTGGACCGGAGTCCCCGGCACTGCCCGTGATCCGCGCGCAGCAATGGCCGGATCCGGCAGCCCCGGCCACGCGGTCTTCACTGCCGCCACACCCGACCGCTGCCCCGCGCAGGAAAGCACCGTTCATGTCACACACCACTGCCGTATGTGCCCGTGAAAGCCGGTGGAACGGGCAGTTGGGCAGCTGGTAGCCGCCGTCGCCGTCCGGCTGGGGCTGGTAACCGGCCTCGGCCAGGAATGCCTCGAGGCCGGCCGCCGCTTCTGCCAGTTCCTTTCCCTTTCGGAACGCGGCTGCACGGAGCGTCTCCGCCACAGGGCCGCCACCGGCCTCGGAATCCTCGATGGCGGCTGCCATCAGTTCCCCGGCGAGGTCATAATTCCGGTCGGGCACGGACGCGTTCACTTCGCCGCCCAGCGGCCGGTAAAACTTGGCCGGCCGTCCGGAGCCGGGGCCCGTCCTGCCGGCGGGCTTGCGGAACTCCACGGCCAGCAGGCCGTCCTGGACCAGCTTGTCCAAGTGGAACGAAACGGTGCTCCTTGCCATGCCTGCGGCCTCGGCCACCTCGTCGCGTCCCAGGGGCCGCGGGGATGCGCCCACCAGTTCGAACAGCTGCAGCCTCTTCGCATCCGTCAGCGAGGCCACGGCCGCAATCCTGTCCACCCAAGGGAGTCGGTACATCAGAAGCCTCCACATCCAAAGTCAAGATCTCTTGATTATAGAACGGCAGCTTTCTAAAATTGCATTACCCACTTTTAGAAGGAGCCCATCATGACCTCAGCATCCGCAGTGCCCGCCCAGCATGCATCCGCCAGCCTGCCCGCAGAGCGGCAGGCCTTCCTGCTGCTGCGCACTGTCTTCACCGTTGCGCCCATCCTTTTCGGCCTGGACAAATTCACGAACATCCTGACGCAATGGACCGTTTACCTGGCACCCCAGGCCACCGCCGTCGTACCACTGACGCCCCAGACCTTCATGTACGTTGTGGGCGTCGTCGAAATCATCGCGGGCCTCGCTGTGGCGCTGCAGCCCAAGTACGGCTCGCTGCTGGTGGCCGCCTGGCTGGCGGGGATCATCGTCAACCTGCTACTGCTGGGAAGCTTCTATGACGTGGCGCTGCGTGACTTCGGACTGCTGGTCGGCGCCCTGGCCCTCAACCGACTGGCAACCGGAATCAGCCGCACCACCGCGTAAACGCGGCCGTTCCTCCCCAGCGGGGATGACGAACAGGAAGACCCGCCGGCAGCTGAGCCCTCCAGCCGCCGGCGGCCTTGCGCGGCCTGCCGGCTAGGCGGACGGCGGAAGCAGCGGGAGGTACCGCACCACATCACTGCGGGCTGAAGCGAGGCGCGCCGCATCCGGGCACGACACGGAAATGTATGCAGACGAGCCTGCAGTACCGAAGACCCGGGCCAGTACGGCCGTGGACCGTCCACCGGGAACCGACTGCTCCAAGGCCAGCACCTCCACCTTCCTGCCCGGCTCCTCCGGGGTCCCACCCCACTGCAGATTCTCCGTCTTCAGATAGGAAGGCTGGATGGTCGCGTCCAGGTACTGGAAAAGCGCAACAGTGGATTCCCGGTCTTCCCCGCGCACCAGTGGGTCCTGGCCGGTGCTGACCCTGGCAGAAACAACGCAGCCATCAGACTTCGCGTATTGGCTCGCCCCTGCCACCCTGTCCTTTTCCAGCGTCCAGCCCGGCGCACCTTTCAGTTCGTCAGAGATGCCCACGGGCACTCCGGGCGCCAGCGTGCCGCCGGCGGCGAACGGCAGGTCCCGTGCCGCCACGGCCGCGGCGTCGTGTCCCGGCGTGATGGTGGGAGTTGCCAGCACCGGAGTGCCCGCAGCGGCTGCGGGTGCGGAAGGGTCGCGCACATCCACGCTGCATCCGCCGAGGAACACCGCGCCCAGGCATGCAAGGGCAAGCGGCACTCCGCTGTGCCGGGCCCTGCATGGCCGTCGCGCCGTCGTCGGCATATCCATCCCCACTTTCGCTGCTCCCCCGGGCCGGTGTTCAGGCACGCAGGCAAGAGTCTAGACTCCACTCCCCCGGGAACCCGAAAGGCCCGGGCATTCGTTGTCAGTGCAGGCCAGCCGCCGGTTCTGGCTAGACTGGGCGGGCAGCTGGCTTCCCTCGGGGAGCCAGGAGGCCGCGCATGATGAAAAGGAAGAGTGCTTGACCGAGGGCAACAGCTCCCACTACCAGGTCCTTCGCGTGGCCGTGACCGCCACTGACAAGGAAATCAAGATGGCCTACCGGCGTGCGGCAAGGACTGCGCATCCGGACAAAGGCGGCGATGCCGCAACCTTCCGCCGCGTAACTGCCGCCTACGAAACCCTGATCGACCCGCAGCGCCGCAAAGCGTACGACCGCTCCTACGGATCGGGTACGGTCCGGGACGCTTCGTCCGACGACGGCGCCCACTTTGATGCCCCGGCTGCCGGAAGCCGGGCGTCGGCCACCGTGCGCAGGCCCGGCGGCAGCAGGAACAGCGCCGGCGATCCGCCAATCTACGTTCCGCCGTACGAGTCCGGCGGCGGCTACGTCCCGCTCATTCCGCTGTCCCAGGCAGGCCAGCAGGTGCACGGAATGCCGCGGAAGCGGGGAATCTTTGGCGCGGAGGCCCGCATCCAGCGGGAGATGAGGACAGTCCAGCTCCTGACCCGGCAGGTGCTCCCGGCCATACCCGCTGCCCGGCTCACCAACGGCCTGCAGTCGCCCGCGGACAACAGCCACATCGACCACGCGGTCCTCTCCGGCTACCGCCTGGCGCTGATTAACTCAATGCTGCTCCCCAAAGGGGCCTATGCCTGGGACGGCCGCACCCTCAACCATGGAGGGCGGGCAGTCGCACCACCCCAGCTCACCCACGTGGTGTGGGCCATGCAGGACATCTTTCCGGAGCTGAATGTGACTGGATGGACCGTGGTGCACAGCACCGACGGCAACCTCCACGAACCGGTCATCGACTACCACCGCAGGCCCGCAGGCGCGCTTGAAACTGTCCAAATTGTCAACGCCGCAGGCATGGTGCGCGGCCTGAAGGAATTTTTGTCCTCGGGGCCGGCGCCCAACACTGTCAACGTTCCGGTCCTCGCCCGGCTTCTGCGCGGCATGCACTGACGCCGGGTGGCTAGGATGGGGTGGTGTTCCGCATCCTTTTCCATGAACCAGAAATTCCCGGCAATACCGGCAACGCCATCCGCCTCGCCGCCATCACCGGCGCAGAACTGCACCTCGTGGAACCTCTCGGCTTCGACTTTTCGGACGCCAAACTGCGCCGGGCAGGGCTCGATTACCATGACTTGGCCGTGGTCACCGTACACCGGTCCATAGAGGACGCCTGGCAGCACCTCCAGCCAGAGCGCGTCTACGCCTTCACTTCCGACGGCACCACCAGCTACACAGACGTTGCCTACGCTCCTGGTGACGTGCTGATGTTTGGCCGCGAATCCGTAGGTCTGCCGGCCGAGCTGAAGACTGACCCGCATGTGACCGCCACGGTCCGGCTGCCCATGCTCCCGGCCCTCCGCTCCCTTAACCTTGCCAATGCGGCCTCCATTGCCGTCTACGAGGCATGGCGCCAGCAGGGCTTTGCCGGCGCGAAGCTGTAGCAACGGTATCCAGGGGCGCATCTTCCTGGCCCGGCAATAATTGTCAGGCTGCCACCCATCCATCCTGCCAACCGCACCGAATGCCTTTTGACGACATTCGAGCGGGGCAAGGAGCTGCAGGTGACACTACTGGAGGCAGGATCCAGGCAGAACAGCCGCAGCCGGCACGGCAGTGCTAAAAATACGCCGCCCGGAGACTTATGCTTGAACGTAATGGAAACTCCCAACGCGCCGAATTCCGAGGGCTCCGCCGCGGTGACCGACCCACCTGCCGACCTCAGCAAACGCCTATCGGCCCTGCTGGACGGCATAGCCCGCGGTGACCAGGCAGCATTCGCCGAGTTCTACCAGCTCACTTCCCGCAGGGTCTACGGTATGGCGCGCCGGGTGCTCATCGATCCTGAACTCAGTGAAGACACCACGCAGGAAGTCTTCCTCCAGGTCTGGCAGAACGCGGCGAAGTTCGACCCCCAGGCGGGAAGCCCGCTGTCCTGGCTGATGACCATCTCGCACCGGCGGGCAGTGGACAAAGTCCGGTCAGCCCAATCCTCCACGGACCGGGAGGCAAGGTACGGTGCCAGCACGCAGGACATTGACCATGACACCGTTTCAGACGAGGTGGGCAGCCGACTGGAGGCGGAGGCGGTGGTCCGCTGCTTGGGGACGCTGACCGAAACGCAGCAGGAATCCGTACGGCTGGCCTACTACGGCGGCCTTACCTACCGGGAAGTTGCGGAACGCCTGAACGCAGCGGTGCCCACTATCAAGTCCCGCATCCGCGACGGACTGATCCGATTGAAGACCTGTTTGGGGGTGAGTTGAGATGAGTGGAATGGACGAAGGCCGCAACGGCCGTTCAGGTTCCTTCGGTGACACCGTAGCCATGGACCTTGCGGCGGGCCGCGCTGTGGACCTCGCCGAGCTTTACGCCCTGGATGCGGTAACCGAGCAGGAACGCGACGCCATTGACGTGTATATCTCCACCGCCCCGGAGACCGAACGCCTGGCTTTCCTTGCACGGGTCCGGCAGTCCCGGGAAGCGCTGGCCCGCACATTCCGGGCCGAGGAGGAACCGCCGTCGGACCTGTTTGACCGGATCGTGGCCCAACTGCCCGCGCAGTTCCCCAAACAGGACGGACCGGACGCCGGAAGCACGGCAGCGGCTGCTCCGACGGCCGCGGCTGACGGCCTTGCCGGCCGTGATGAGCTGGCGCAGGCCCGCAAGCGCCGCGAGGAACGCCGCGGCTCCTCCGGGACCCGGCGCTGGCTGGTGGGAGTAGCGGCGGCCGCGGCCATCGCTCTGGGTGGAGTGGGCGTCGGCGCCTACATGGCCGACCAGAACGATCCCGTCAACCAGGTGGCCCGCGCCTCCGACCTCCGCGAGGCTTCGGTGAACGTGGCCGGCGGCGGCAAGGCAACCGTCCTGATTTCCGCATCCAAGGACTCGGCCGTGGTGAAAATGAGCGGAGTTCCCGCGCCCCCTGCCGGCAAGGTGTACCAGATGTGGCTGATCCCCAAGGACGGCTCCGCACCGGTATCGCAGGGGCTGATGGACGAACAGGCCCTCTCCAAGCCCGCGGTGGTCCAGGGCATCCACTCCGCCGCCGCGCTGGGAATCACTGTTGAGCCGGCTGGCGGGTCCAAGGCGCCCACCCTGCCCACGGTGGCGGCAGCCCCACTGGGCGCCTAGCACCAGGCCCTAAAACCGCAGGTGCCCCGTTCCTTGCCAATACAGGGAACGGGGCACCTTTTCAGTATCAGAACCCCGCGATGGTCCCGGGCCCGTTGACCGCCACCACATGGAAGGCTTCCGCGCTGCGCCCGCCGGCCAGGCCCGCCCTGGCAGCGTTGAGCAGCATGCCTTTGCGGACGGTGGCCTCCATGGCCGCCACGTCCGGGTGCTGGCTGACGTGCACGTGGATGGCTGCCAGCTTCGCCTCCACATGGGCGGTGACGTCCACGAAGTGGTTTTCCCGCTCTTCCGGTCCCGCATAAAACCACAGCCACGGCAGCTTGTAGGCCTCCAGCCCGGCTTCTGCCAGCTCCGGGTAGGCAAACGGGTTTTCAAGCGCCGGATACACCGCCCGGGTCACGGCCTCCCCCACGGCCAGATGGTCCGGGTGGCTCTTCTGGATCCGCTGCCAGTTCCGTTCCGGGTGCATGGAAAGGACGACGTCGGGGCGCAACTGCCGGATCAGGCGCACCACATCCTTCATCACCTCGTGGGACGGTTCAAGGTACCCGTCCCGCTGGTGGAGGTAGTGGATGTCGGTGACGCCCACCAGGTCCGCCGCCCGGCGCTGTTCGGCGTCGCGCATGGCGATGATGTCCGCGCGGTGGGCCGGGTCGAAACCGCCCGCGTCGCCGTCGGTCATGATGCAGTAGCTGACCTGCACGCCCGCAGCCGTCCAGGCCGCGATGGTGCCCGCCGCACCAAAATCGATGTCATCCGGGTGGGCCGCAAAACAGAGCACCCGCCCAATCCGGTGCGTGTCCGGATTGAACGGGCTCTGTGCCTTTGTGGTGGAGCCAGTCAAGGAGTCAGCCTTTGCGCTTCTTGATTTCGGCCGTGGCCTGCGGCAAAACGTCGAAGACGTCGCCGATGATGCCAAAGTCGGCGATTTCGAACACGGGGGACTCCGCATCCTTGTTGATCGCGACAATGACCTTTGACGTCTGCATGCCGGCCTTCTGCTGGATGGCGCCGGAAATACCCGCGGAAATGTAGAGCTGCGGGGAAACAGTCTTCCCGGTCTGCCCCACCTGGGCGTCGTGGCTGATCCAGCCTGCATCGGTGGCGGCACGGGAAGCGCCGACGGCGGCACCGAGAGCATCGGCCAGTTCTTCGACCGGACCAAAGTCGCCGTCCATGCCGCGGCCGCCGGCCACCACGATCCGCGCGTCGGTCAGGTCCGGCCGCCCGCTGGCCACCTTCTGCTCGCGTGCGGTGATGCGGGCCGCCGCGGCAACTGCCGGGACCTCCACTGTGGAGGTCGCGGGGCTGGTGGCGGCAGGAGCAGGTTCGGGCGTGACGTTGTTGGCCTTGAGGGTCAGCACCGAAACAGCGGTGGTGGCCTTGCACGCCGTGGTGTAGGAGCCGGCCAGGACAGACTTGTGCGCCGTGCCGTCCGGGTCCACCGCCACGACGTCGGTGATGACCCCGGCGCTCAGCCGGACGCCCAGTCGTGCCGCGATCTCCTTGCCCTCCGGCGAGTTGTCCAGCAGGACAATGCCGGCGCCGGTGTTTTCCGCGGCGGCGGCCAGGAAGGCGGCCTTGGGTGCCACCAGGAACTCATCCAGGTCCTGGGCCGACGGGCGCAGGATGCCAGCCACCCCATACTCGGCGAAGGCGGCTGCGGCGCTGTCGGAGAGCTCTCCATTGAGGGCCACAGTGCTTTCACCCAGGGAACGGGCCAGGGTCAGCAGTTCCAGGCTGCTCTTCTTGAGCGACGCGCCGGGGTTGTCGATGAATACGAGTACGTTTGCCATGTCGATGTCCCTCTTAGAGCAGTTTCTGGGCGGCCAGGAAGTCAACGAGCTTGATGCCGGCGTCACCCTCATCGGTGATGATGGTGCCTGCAGTCCTGGGCGGCCGCTGCTCCGCGCTGGTTATGGCGGTCCAGGAGCCGGCAAAGCCCACCTGGGCGGGGTCCACGCCGATGTCGGAAAGCGACAGGGTGGTGATGCTCTTGCGCTTGGCGGCGATGATGCCCTTGAAGTTGGGGTACCGGGGCTCGTTGATCTGGTCCGTAACGGATACAACGGCGGGCAAGGGTGCTTCCACTGTTTCCGAGTACGTGTCGGCGTCGCGGCGGGCCGTCAGCCGGCCGCCGTCCACCTGCAGCGTGGAAGCAAAAGTCACCTGCGGCAGTCCAAGACGCTCAGCCAGCTGCGCGGGAACAAGCGAGGTCTCGCCGTCGGTGGAGGCCATGCCGGTGAGGACCAGGTCCACGCCACCCAGATGCCGCACCGCTGCAGCGAGCGCAAGCGAGGTGGCCGCGGCATCAGACCCGGCCAGGGCGTCGTCCGTGACGTGGACGCCCTCCGTGGCACCCATCTGCAGCGACTTCTTGACCGCGTTGACGGCTCCGGCCGGGCCCATGCTCAGGGCAATCACCTGGTTGCCCGCTTTGCTTCCGCCCCGGGCCTCGGCCAGCTGCAGCGCGGCCTCCAGTGCATACTCGTCAAGCTCGGACAGAATGCTTTCGTCACGGTCCGTTGTGTGGCCCTCCCCGTTGAGGTGACGGTCGAACTGGGCGTCCGGTACATGTTTGACCAGGACTACGATCTTCAATGTCTCTTCCACTGTGTTTGCAGCAGCCTTCCATGCTTGTGGACAGCCAGCCGGGTGGGTCATGGCCGCGGAGTGCCCGGCAGGCGGGTGCTCCTAGCTAACCACATCGGCGAGCCTGCGTGCCCTCTTCCGTTAACGCCTGTGTCAGGCCCTGGTTTGGTACGGCATGACGACGGCGGCGCCCCCTGGGTGGGGGACGCCGCCGTCGTCACGCCGCTGGCGTTGTTGCTGCCCTGCGTCAGCTGGCTGCAGCACCCAGCGTGACGTCGAACGTCTGCTCGCTGCCGCCGCGCTGGACGGTGATCTTCACCTTGGAACCCGCCGGCTGTTCACGCACAGCCGCGGTCAGCTGGTTCGGTTCGCCGATGGTGAGGTCGTTGAACTTGGTGATGACGTCGCCAACCTTGATGCCGGCCTTGCCTGCCGCTGAATTGGGGTCAACGGTGGCCACGTCGGCTCCCACCGAGAATTCGGAGGACCCGCCCGCAGATGCCTTGGCCTTGACGCTGACGCCGAGCTGGCCGTGGGAGGCCTTGCCGTTGTCGATGATCTCCTGGGCCACGCGCTTGGCGTTGTTGATCGGGATGCTGAACCCGACGCCGATGTTGCCGCTCTGGGACGTGGAAGTGCCGGAGCCGGCGGACGCGATGGCAACGTTCACGCCGATGATCTCGCCCTTGCTGTTCACCAGTGCGCCGCCGGAGTTGCCGGGGTTGATCGCGGCGTCAGTCTGGATCACGTTGATGGCGATGGAACCCTCGCCCGAGTTCTGCTGGCTCTGGCCGCCGCCCGGAGGGGCGAACTGGAATCCCTGGTCGCCGCCGCCCTGGCTGTTGTCCCCGCCCTTGGGCGCTGCGGACGATGCAACGCTGATGGTCCGGTTAAGGGTGGAGACGATGCCGTCCGTTACCGTTCCGGTCAGGCCGAGCGGCGAGCCGATGGCGATGGCGGTATCGCCCACGTTGAGTTTGGAGGAGTCACCGAGCGTGGCGGGAGTGAGGCCGGAGGCGTCCTCCACCTTGATGACGGCGAGGTCGGACAGGGGGTCAGTCCCCACCAGCTTTGCGGGCACAACCTTGCCATCGTTGGTGCGTACTTCCAGCGTGGCGTTCGCGGTCTGGCCGTCGAGGGTTACCACGTGGGTGTTGGTCAGGATGTGCCCCTGGTCGTCAAGGACGATGCCTGATCCGGTGCCTCCTGAACTGCCGCTCGTGGCGCTGATGGTCACGACGCTGGGCGAGGCCTTGACGGCGGCAGCCGTGATGGCGTTGACGTCGTCCTTGTTGTTGACAATGACCGTGCCGGGCTGGCTGTTGCTGCCGATGGTTGAGGCGCTGGAACCGTTGTGTCCCGACAGTTCGGCGGCACCAACGGTAGCTACTCCTCCGCCTACGAGGCCTGCAGCGAGGATGCTGGCCACAAGGGTTCCGACGCCGAAGGTCGCCTTCCGCCGGGGGGCGTCCTTGGGATTGGGTGCCAGGCCCACGCCTCCGCCGGGGGTGCCGTGGCCGGCCCCATGCATCGGCTGGCCGGGAGCGCCCTGGCCGTCCTGGTGCTGCTGCTGGCCGTAGTAGCCCGACTGGCCGTAGAACGGCTGACGCTGGGGGTAGACGGGGCGCGGGGCGCCGGGCAGTTCCTGCGTGTGGTTGTCGTGTCCATACGGCTGGTCGAGCCGCTCTGTGTGGTTCTCCGCGCCCGGGTGGTTCTGCTGGTCCCCGGCGCTGTAGCCGCGGTCCTGACCTGTGGGGCCGGATCCGTTCCCGTACTGAGCGCCCGCCTGCCGGTCTCCAGGCTGCTGCGGGGCCTGCTGCCGGCCCTGCTCCTGCCAGGGGTCGGGGTTGCCCGCGCGGTTGTCCTCCGGGACCGGTCCTGGGGTTTGATTCTCAGTCATGGGACTTCCTTTCATCCTCGTCTGCCATTAACTATGAACCGTCCCGCTGTAACAAGCTCGGATGTTTGCTGAGAGCTTCCTGAACGCTTTGATGAAGGCCGTGGTCCCGGCAATGCGTTTCGCTGGCGGCATATTCGACCGCATGGACGGCCTGTGGGGTGCACCATAGAATCAAGATGAATTGCCACAGCGACCTGCGGCTTCACACCCAAGCGTGGGGGCGCTGCTGGATTCGACGACTGATTCGTCCCGAATCGGTGTCAGGCGTGCTGAAGGGTTGCACATGCGGTCAAAGTTCAAACGTGTCCTCGCCGTCATCGGCCTTGCCGGACTGCTGGCGGTACCCGCCGCCGCATGGGCCGAGGACCCGGTTTCCATCCCTTCCGGCACCAACATAGTTGATGACGCCAACGTCCTCGGCAGCCGGAAGGGGGAGGTCCAGGACGCCATCCAGAAGCTGTTGAAGGACCACAAGTACAACTTGTACGTGGTCACGGTGAAGTCGTTCGAGAACCCGTCTGACCCCAACTCTTGGGGAAATGCTGTCGCAACGCAGAAGAAGATGGGTAAGGCCGATGTGCTCCTGGCTATTTCCACTGCGGGGCAGTACTACTTCTCGCCGTCCTCGGCGAGTGCCATCTATTCCAAAAAGTCGAACATCACCCAGAACGCCATAGTCGCCAATCTGGCC
Organism: Pseudarthrobacter sp. NPDC080039; assembly: GCF_040702335.1. Classification (NCBI taxonomy): domain Bacteria; kingdom Bacillati; phylum Actinomycetota; class Actinomycetes; order Micrococcales; family Micrococcaceae; genus Pseudarthrobacter; species Pseudarthrobacter sp. NPDC080039. The sequence continues at coordinate 294,171 of NZ_JBFBKY010000004.1, forward strand.
GGCGGCAAGAAGGACTACGCCCAGGCTGCCATCGACACCGCATCAGCAGTCGGCGACGCGGCGGGCGGCGGAAGCGGCAGCGTGTCGTCCGGCGACGGTGCCGGCGCAGGCCTCCTGGTGGGCGCGGGCGTGGTGGTGGCCGGCGGCGGTGCGTACCTCTATTACCGGAACCGCCGGAAGAAGGCCGCGGGCCAAAATGCCTCCAGCGGAAGTTATGGCCCCCAGGGAGCCGAGCTGGACCCGCTCGCGTCGCTCAGCGTGGAGGAACTCCGCCGGAAGAGCGGTTCCCTGCTGATCGAGGCGGACGACGCCATCAAGTCAAGCGAGCAGGAACTTGGCTTCGCGCAGGCACAGTATGGGGATTCCGCCGTCGGGAACTTCACCAAGGCCCTCGCCGAAGCGAAGGCCCATATGACCGAGTCGTTCAAGCTGCAGCAGCAGCTGGACGACCACATCCCTGATACCGAGGAACAGCAGCGGACCTGGCTTGGTGAAATCATCCGACGCTGCGAAGCCGCCCTGGAATCACTCCAGGAGCAGAAGGCTGACTTCGACTCCCTGCGTGAGCTGGAGAAGAACGCGCCCCAGGCCCTCGCCGCGGTCAACACGGGGGCCCGGGAAGCCGACGCAAAGATCGCCAGCGCTGAACAGTCTTTGGCCGCCATGCGCTCCCAGTACGCCGACAGCGCCCTTGCCCAGGTCTCGGACAACATCGTGCAGGCCAAGGAACGCCTGGCCTTCGTGCAGAATGCGTCCGAAACCGCGCAGCAAAAGCTCACCGGAGGCGAAGGAAGCCTGGCCGCCGTCGCCGTCCGCGCCGCGGAGGAAAGCCTGCACCAGACCAACGTCCTGCTGGACGCCATCTCCAAGGTCTCCGCCAACCTCGACAAAGCCCGCAACGGCCTGGAAACGGCCGTGGTGGACACATCCCAGGACCTTGCCCAGGCAAAGGCCATGATCCAGTCCGGCACCCACGCGGAGCTGGCAGGGCCGGTTGCCGCGGTGGAGGCGGCATTGGCCCAGGTCAAGACCGAGATCCAGGGCGGGAAGATCGATCCGATCGCCACCCTGCAGCGGGTCGAAACGGCGCACCAGTCGCTGGACCAGGCACTGACCGGCATCCGCGACCAGCAGGAACAGGCCCGCCGCGCGCAGGCATCCCTGCAGCAGACGATCATGTCGGCGCAGGCCCAGATCAGCGCCACCTCCGACTACATCACCGCCCGGCGCGGCGGCGTGGGCACTGAGGCACGCACCCGGCTGGCAGAGTCCCAGCGGAACCTGGACTATGCACTGTCCATCGCACGCACCGACCCCGTCACCGCGCTCACCTATGCGCAGCAGGCCCACGCACTGGCGGCCCAGGCCGCACAGCTGGCACAGGCAGACGTTGAACACTTCGACGGCTACGCGAACCAGGGCTTCGGCCGGGGCGGCATGTTCGGCGGCGGTGGCGGCGGCGGACTGGGCGGCGCCATCCTGGGCGGCATCCTGATCAACTCCATCCTCAACGGCGGACACGGCGGCTGGGGCGGTGGCGGCGGCTGGGGTGACGGCGGAGGCGGCGGCTTCGGCGGCGGGGACGGCGGTGGTTTCGGCGGGGGAGACTTTGGCGGCGGCGATTTCGGCGGCGGAGACTCCGGCAGTTTTTAGAGCTTCCGCCCGGGACGCCGGAAGATCCCGGCGGGCGGACAGAAGCAGTACACCACTGTGCACCGGTTCCAGTGGTCAACACAGAGCAGGACGAAAGGCAAACACCATGGTTAAGCAGTCCATTTTCGGCCGGATCGCGCAGCTGGCAAAGGCGAACATCAACTCCTTGCTGGACAACGCGGAAGATCCGCAGAAGATGCTGGACCAGATGGTCCGCGACTACACCAACAACATCGCCGAAGCCGAGTCCGCCGTTGCGCAGACCATCGGCAACCTCCGGATGCTGGAAGACGACTACAACGAAGACGTCAAGAACGCCCGCGACTGGGGAAACAAGGCTCTCGCCGCTTCCCGCAAGGCTGATGAATTCCGTGCCGCCGGCGACGTTGCCGACGCCGAGAAGTTCGACAACCTGGCAAAGGTGGCATTGCAGCGCCAGATGGCCGCCGAGAGCGAAGCCAAGGGTGCAGAGCCGAGCATCGCCTCTCAGCGCGAGGTAGTGGACAAGCTGAAGAACGGCCTGGACCAGATGAAGAACAAGCTCAACCAGCTGACCAGCAAGCGCAACGAACTGGTTGCCAGGTCCAAGACTGCAGCGGCCCAGTCGCAGGTCCACGACGCCATCAAGAGCATCGACATCATGGATCCCACCAGCGAGGTGGGACGCTTCGAGGAAAAGATCCGCCGCGAGGAAGCCAAGGTCCGCGGCCAGCAGGAACTTGCCGCATCCAGCCTGGACGCGCAGTTCAACCAGCTGGAGGATCTGGGCGAGCAGACCGAAATTGAAGCCCGGCTGGCCGCCCTCAAGGCCGGAAACTCCACTCCTGCCCTAGGTGCTGCGAACACGGCCTCTTCCGAATCAACCGTTGATGAGGCGGATTTCGACAAGCTGTAAAGCGCGGCGTTCGTGTCGCCAGTAGCACACAACTATGGCCGGGACCGCAGTCCCGGCCATAGTTGTGTCCGCTGTGTGTAGCGTGGTGCCATGGCTTCTTCCGATGGAACGTCCCTGGTCTGGCTCCGTGATGATTTGCGGCTGGACGATAATCCGGCGCTGTCCGAGGCCGCCGGCCTTGGCAGGCCGCTTACGGTGGTCTACATCCTGGATGAAGAGTCCGACGGCGTCCGGCCCCTCGGTGGCGCGGCCCGGTGGTGGCTGCACCGGTCCCTCGCCTCATTGTCCGCCGAACTTGAGGACAAAGGATCGCGCCTTGTACTTCGCCGCGGCCCGGCAGGCGACATCATCCGGAAGCTCGCCAGCCAGACGAACGCCAGCCACCTCTTCTGGAACAGACGCTACGCGCAGCCCGAGCGGAGCATAGATGCCGGCATCAAGAACTGGGCCGGGGACAACGGCATCCAGGCCTCCAGTTACCAGGCGAACCTTCTGTTCGAGCCCTGGACAATCCGTACCGGGTCAGGCGGCCCCTACAAGGTCTACTCCCCATTCTGGCGCGCCTGCCTGGCGTCCCGGGAGATCCGCGATCCCTTGGAAGCGCCCGACGATCTGCCGGCGCCCGCCCCCGCCGGCCGCGGCCTGCCCGCCAGCGACACCCTCAGCAGCTGGGACCTCCTGCCCTCCTCCCCCGATTGGAGCGGCGGCCTGGCCGAAACCTGGGAGCCCGGCGAAAGAGGTGCCCAGGAGCGCCTTGAGGATTTCCTGGACGGGCCCATCGAGGAATACGGCACGGGACGGAACCTGCCGGGCACGGAAGGCACCAGCCGGCTTTCACCGCACCTGCGCTTCGGTGAGGTCAGCCCGTTTCGCGTGTGGCGGGAGATCCGCCGCCGCCACCCCCGCAAAATCCCTGCCGACGTGGGCACGTACCAGGCTGAGCTCGGCTGGCGTGAGTTCAACTGGCATCTGCTCTACCACAATCCGGAGTTGTCCGCCCGGAACTTCCGTCCCGCCTTCGACAACTTCCGCTGGGCGTCCCCCAGCCGGCAGGAGCTCGCCGCGTGGCAGCAGGGCCGGACAGGCTACCCGCTGGTGGACGCCGGGATGCGGCAGCTCTGGCAGACAGGGTGGATGCACAACCGGGTCCGGATGGCTGCCGCCTCCTTCCTGGTCAAGAACCTGCTGACCGACTGGAGGATCGGCGAGGAGTGGTTCTGGGACACGCTGGTGGACGCTGACGCCGCCAACAACCCCGCAAACTGGCAATGGGTGGCTGGATCCGGGGCAGACGCGTCACCCTATTACCGGATCTTCAACCCGGTGACGCAAAGCAGGAAGTTCGACGCCGGCGGAGCCTACCTGCGAAGGTTTATCCCGGAGATCGCGGACTTGGACAACAAAGCCATCCACGAGCCGTGGACTGCAGGCCCCGAGGGCTACCCGGAGCCGGTGGTGGACCTGCCGGCGTCGCGGGAACGCGCCCTGGACGCTTACCAGAAACTCAAGGAGGCTTAAGCGGGTTTCCTGCGCCTGTGCAGGATCAGCGGCTGACTTTGCCCATCAGCGAGGCGATGGGCCGCAGGAAGATCGGCCGCGCCAGGAACCAGGCGGCGACCATCACCACCACTGAAGCCAGGAACACCCAGAACCCGAACCAGCCGTCATCGTCCCGGACCCCGTACATGTGGTTCAGGTTCCGCAGCGCACCAGTGGCAAGCACCAGGAAGACGTGGACCACAACGAACGCCAGGAAGTAGATCATCACGGGGAAATGGACGGCGCGGGCCCGCTCGATCGGGTACGCCTTGTTCAGGGCCGCCGCCTTCTTTGGCCAGGCGGAGGACATCCGCAGGCCCGTGATGAACGCCAGCGGTGCGGCGATGAAGACGGTCACGAAGTACGCCAGCAGCTGCAGGGCGTTGTAGTTGATCCAGCCGTCCTCAGTGGGCCAATTCAGTGACGCGTACTGCAGGGCGGCCGAGAGGGCATTCGGGAAGACGTCCCAGCTGGTGGGCACAATGCGCATCCATTGCCCGGTAGCGAACAGCAGGACGGCGAAGACAAGCCCGTTCAGGATCCAGAGTGTGTCGAGTGTCAGGTGGAACCAGAGCTCGAGGGTGATCTTGGTGGGGGCGTTCCTGGTCCGGATCAGGCCTTTGTTGTTCCTGGTCCAATGGCCGCTGGGGCGTGTGGTGGTCCTGACCTGCCATCCGGTACGGATGATCAGGAGCAGGAAGAACGCATTGAGGAAATGCTGCCATGCCAGCCACGCGGGGAATCCCACCGGTGCGTTCTCCGGGAGTTCCGACCGGCCCGGAAAGTCGGTGACGAAGGAGGCCACCGCCGGAAGACCCATGAGAAGCTTGGCGATCAGTACCACCAGGACCACGGCCACGAGGACGGCAGGCACCACCCAGTAGAGCCGGGACCGCTTACCCGTCGCGGCGCCGGGCTTCTTTGTGGGTGTGGCCATGGAACAACATACCTCTCAGGAAGGACGGGGGCTGCCCACAGATTGCGGGACCCTTCGAAAGAGAATACTAGGAACTGGACCCATCCACGGAAAGGAAAGGCCCCAACCGGCATAACTGCCGGTTGGGGCCTTCATAAGTTGCGGGGACAGGATTTGAACCTGTGACCTCTGGGTTATGAGCCCAGCGAGCTACCGAACTGCTCCACCCCGCGTCGCTCGAACAACACTACCCTACTTTTACCGGCACCCCGACCACTCCCGCCGCACCGGCCGCCGGAGTTCGAGGATGGTGCTGGCCGCCGCCACGGCGGACGGCGGGGAAAACAAAAGGCCCGGACATTGTTTCCAATATCCGGGCCTTCCTCAGTTGCGGGGACAGGATTTGAACCTGTGACCTCTGGGTTATGAGCCCAGCGAGCTACCGAACTGCTCCACCCCGCGTCGCAAGAACTACTTTACCGGGAGGTGAACCGGAGGCCAAATCGGGGCGGCGTGACGTCCGTTACCCTGCCCGGCACCCGCTCCCCGAAGGGTTCGGATGCCGGGCCGCCGTCGTCGTACTACTGCCCTGCCGACGATGACGGGCTTGGCGACGGCGAGGCCGACGCAGCGGGCGCCGGGGACGCAGCGGGAGCAGTTGCCGGCAGCTTCGCCTCAGCATCCATCGCCTTCTTCAGAGCTGCAGCAACTTTCTTCTGCGCATCGCCATAAGCAGCGAAGTCCCCGGCCGCCAGCGCCGTCTGCCCTGACTGGATGGCCGCGTTTGCCTCGTCCAGGGCCGCCTTCAGCTGGGCCTTGGCATCCGCTTCCGCAGGTGTGGCAGGCGCGGGAGGGCCGGCCGGAGTCTGTCCGTTGTTGGCGGAGTCGCCCGCGGCCGCGCCGGAGTCACCGCCAAACAGTTGCTTGAGTGCGGCATCGAGGGTAGGCGCGAAGCCCACCTTGTCGCCGAAGGCCACCAGCACTCGCTGCAGCGTGGGATATGACGTCTCACCCGTCGACTTGAGGTAGACCGGCTGGACGTAGAGGATTCCGCCGCCGACGGGAAGGGTCAGCAGGTTGCCGTTGAGCACGTCTGAAGCGCCCTGCCGCAGCAGGTTAAGCGCCTGCGACACGGTGGGGTCCGAGTTGAACTTGTTCTGCGCCTGCCCGGGCCCGGGCACCTGGGTCTCCGGGGGGATCTGCAGCAGCCGCAGCTTGCCGTACCCGTCGGCCTTCACCCCCGCCTGGTTGCCGGCATCCGAATCCGCTGCGAGGAAGCCGTAGAGGACGTTGCGTGCGTTTCCGTTCACAATCTGCGGGATGAAGGAGGACGTCAGCTGGAAGGCCGGCTTCTCCTGGTCCGGCATCTGCAGCGACATGTAGAACGGCGGCTGCTTCACGTCCGTGTCCACCGTGGGATCGGCAGGGGTGCTCCACGCGTCGTTGTTCTTGTAGAAGCTGATGGGGTCCGTCACGTGGTACTGCCCCAGCAGTTCGCGCTGGACCTTGAACAGGTCCTCCGGGTAGCGGACGTGGCTCATGACCGCACCGGACATCTCCGAGTACGGCTTCAGGGAGGACGGGAAGACCTTCTGCCAGGCCTTCAGTACCGGGTCCGTGTCGTCCCAGGCGTAAAGGGTGACCGAGCCGTCATAGGCGTCCACGGTGGCTTTGACCGAGTTCCGGATGTAGTTCACGGTGCTGTTGGGGAGTGCCACGGCGCGGCCGGAACTGGTCTGCGAATCGGCGGTGGCATCGGACAGCGACTTCTGCTGCGAGTACGGGTAGTACTGGCTGGTGGTGTAGCCGTCCACGATCCATTTGACCCGGCCATCCACCAACGCCGGGTAGGCGCCGCCGTCAACGGTGAGGTAGGGAGCCACCTTCTGGACACGCTCGCGGGGACTGCGGTCATACAGGATCTGGGAGTCCTGGTTCACGCCGTCCGAAAGCAGCAGGTCGGAGGACTGGAACTTGATGGCGTAGAGGATCTTGTTGAAGAAGGAGCCGACGTTCGGGCCGCCGTTCCCCTTGAAGGTGTACTGCGTCTCGCCCTCTCCTTCCTTGCCGGAGGGCCGGTCCTGCTCACGCGGGGTGGCGCCATCGGGTGCACCGACGATCGAGTATTCGGGCGAGGATTCACCAAAGTAGATCCGTGGCTCGTAGGTGGTGTCGTTCCCCAGGACGCCTGTGGACGGGATGCCTGACTGCAGGAAATCCGGCTTTCCGTCCACGGTGAACTTGTTGCCCTTGGCCGCGACGACGCCGTAGCCGTGTGTGTAAACCACATGCTGGTTCAGCCAGCCCTGCTGGTTGGTTGCCACGTTGGTGGGGTTGAGTTCGCGCACGGCGATCACGGTGTCCTGGACCTTGCCGTCCACCTCGTAGCGGTCCACATTGAGGGCCTTGGGGAACTGGTAGTACGGACGGTACTGTTCCAGCTGCGCGAAGGCGTCGGAGATCAGGTTGGGGTCCAGGAGCCGAATGTTGGCCGTGGTCTGGGCGTCGGGCGCCAGCGCGCCGGTGTTCGCCGTGTTGGTTGCGTCGTAGCGGGTTTCCTGGACGCCGTCCAGGCCGTAGGCCTTGCGGGTGTTGTCGATGTTGCGCTGGATGTAGTCCCGTTCCAGGGTCTGCTCGGAGGGACGGACCTGGAACTGCTGGATAACCCATGGATAGACACCGCCGGCCAGGATGGAGGTGATGATCAGCATGGCGGTGCCGATCACCGGCAGGCGCCACCGGCCGATCACGGCGGCCACGATGAACAGGATGGCCACCAGTACGGCAGCCACGGCGAGGATCGCCTTGGTGGGAATCACGGCGTTGACGTCCGTGTAAAGTGCGCCGGCCCACCGGCCGCCGTTGCTCTGAACCGACGAGTAGCGGTCCAGCCAGAAGTTGATGCCCAGCAGCACCAGGAAGGCCGCGCCTGTGACCGCGATGTGGATCTGCGCGGCGCGGCTGGTGAAGACACCCCGCTCCATGAGCCGGATGCTGCCATACAGGTAATGCGTGAGGATGCCTGCGATGCCCGCGATCACCACCACGCTGATGAGGAAGCCGGTCACGAAGCCCAGGAACGGCAGGGTCATCAGGTAGAAACTGATGTCCATGTTGAACTGCGGATCGGTTTGTCCGAAGCCAACCTGGTTGAAGAAAAGCAGGACCTTCTGCCACTGGCTGGCGGCAGCGCTGCCCGCGAACAACCCAAACAGGACGGGCAGGCCCACCATGACGATCCGGCGGACCGGCTCCAGCTGTGCCTGATACCGGTTGAGGTTGTCCCGGACCTCGGAGTCCGGAGCGTAGACCGGCCTGGCGTTGTAGGCAATCCGGATGGAGAAGAAGACCGCCGCGAACATGATGGCGAAGCCGGCGGCGAATGTTGTGATCTTGGCGAGGTTCTCGGTGACGAAGACCTGGATAAAGCCCAGCTGCTGGTACCAGAGGACGTCGGTCCACACATTTGCGAAGAAGATGAAGCCCACCACCACCAGGGCGACAACGATCAGGGTGGGCGTCAGGGCGCCCCGACGCGATGGGGGCCTGCCTGTGGACGTGGTGCTGGCGGGACGGGACAAACTGGGTACCTCATAGCTGGTCGTCGAAAATCGAAGCGTGCGAGCGACGTACGGTACCGGTCCAACGGCTGGTTTCGTCCGTCATCTGTGCCACGAGTGGCGGTAGAGCTTAGTTCCTGTGAGTCTAGTTGCGCCCAGTCTATTTGCTGGTGCAGGCCGGGAGTGCCGATGTGTCCTGCCCACTTCCGGCCACCTCCACGGCGTGGCGGGCCTCCGAAAGGGTCTCCACCCTGACCACCTGAAGGCCGGCGGGAATGTGGCCGGCTACCTCATCGCAGTTGCCGGCCGGTGCCAGGAAAAGGGTCGCGCCGGACGAGCGCGCCCCCCGCATCTTTTGGTCGATGCCGCCGATCGGACCCACGGAACCGTCCGGTGAGATGGTGCCTGTACCGGCGATGTGCTTTCCGCCCGTGAGGTCCCCCGGCGTCACCGTATCGATGATGCCAAGCGAGAACATCAGCCCCGCACTGGGGCCGCCCACCTTGTCCAGTGAGATCTGCACCTGGAAGGGGAAAGTGAACAGGTACTTGAGCATGACGCCCAGGATGTAACGTCCCTGGCCGTTATCCTTCGGCGTAACCTCCACGGTGACGGGCTGACCTGCCCGCTCCACCGTGACTGCGACAGGAGCGCCCTTACCGGCGGCGAGTTCATCCTGCACCACAGACAGCGCCGTGATGTCCTTGCCGTTGATGGTCTTGAGGATGTCCCCTTGCTGGATTTTCCCTTCGGATGCCGACCCCTTCGACAGGCCTGCGGCCTGGAGCTGCTGGCCGAAAGGGATCTTCAGTTCGTTGAGCGCGGACGCCACGGCGTTCTCCTGGGACGTGGCCATGGCAACGGCGCTCTGTTCCTGGGCCTCTTCCTTGGTGGTCCCCGTCGGGTAAATCAGTTCCACCGGGTAGACGGCCTTGGAGCTGTCCAGCCATGCAGAGAAAGCGTTGAGGATACTGACGGAACCGGTGGGACCGCCATCGACGTACACGGTGGTGAGGTCCAGGCTCCCCGCAGCGGGATAGGTTTCGTGGCCGCTGACATTGATGACCGGGTGTCCCTGGCTCTGCCCCAGCGTGTTGTAGGTGGGCCCGGGTGACTCGATGACGTAGGGCACGGGAACTGTGGCTACGGCAATTCCCAGCCCCAGCGCCGCCAGCCCTGCAACCATCATGGTGGAGAGCCGCTTCCGGGGGCGGCCGGCGTCGTCCGTGCCTGCGCTGCCATCCGCGGCCGGCGCTGCGGTGCTTCCACCCGGCCTTTCGGGCGGACCGCCGGCGCCCAAGGGCGCGGGGCTGGAGAACGGGGAAACGTCGGGAACGTGGTCCTCTGAGGAATGGCCGCCACGGGTTGTAGTCACCCCACCAACAGTACGCGGTAGGGGCGCGCCGGGACGCTTTGCCTAGAGCGAACGACGGCGGCGGACGGCAGACAGCCGACCCCCACCGGGGTACCGTGAAGGTTGATCAACAGTCACACCATCGATCGGCGGGACCATGACTTCCAACCCACTTAATCCGTCCAACGGCGACGACAATCCCAAGGATCCGTTGGCCGAAATGCTGCAGAACCTGATGGGCGGCAAGGGGATGGAGAACTTCGACCCCAGCGAACTCGCCAAGGCCGCTGGCCTGCCCGATGACCCCAACCTGTTGGCCCAGATGTTCTCGCAGGTGCAGGCGATGATGAGCGCACCCTCCGAGGGCCCCGTCAACTGGACCCTTGCCCACGACAATGCCCGGCGCGTGGCCGCCGGCAGTTCCGACCCATCGGTCACGGCCCAGCAGTCCCGCGATGTTGACGAGGCGCTCCGCCTCGCCGAACTGTGGCTGGACCCGGTTACCGACCTGCCCGCCACCGGCCTGATCGGCAAGGCCTGGTCCCGCGCAGAGTGGGTGGAGGCCACCCTTGGCACCTGGAAGCGCCTGACCGAACCCGTGGCCAACAGCATCGCCAACGCCCTGTCGGCCGCCATGACGGAGCAGATGCCCGAGGAAATGAAGTCCATGATGGGCGGGGCCTCCTCCATGCTGCAGAACATGGGCGGTGCCATCTTCGGCATGCAGCTGGGGCAGGCCATTGGGGCGCTGTCCAAAGACGTGGTGAGCTCCACCGATATCGGTGTCCCGCTCGTTGACCTTGAGATGGCACTGCTGCCCGCGAACGTTGCCGCCTTCGGCGAGGGCCTGTCCCTGCCCGAGAACGACATCCGGCTGTTCCTCGCCGTGCGCGAAGCCGCCCACTCCCGGCTCTTCGTCCAGGTCCCCTGGCTGCGGGGACACCTGTTGGGCGCCATTGAGGCCTACGCCCGCGGCATCCACATCGACACTTCACGCATCGAGGAACTGGCCCGGGACCTGGATCCCAGCAACCCGGAAGGCATCCAGGAGGCCCTGTCACAGGGCGTCTTCATGCCGCAGCGCACCCCCGCCCAGGAACAGGCGCTGGAGAAGCTCGAGACTGCCCTGGCCCTGGTTGAGGGCTGGGTGGACGAGCTCACCGCGGCTGCGACGGAGAAGGTTCTGCCCTCTGCCGGAGCGTTGCGCGAAACGGTGCGGCGCCGCCGGGCCACCGGAGGACCGGCAGAGCACGCGTTCGCGTCCCTGGTGGGTCTGGAACTGCGGCCGCGCCGGCTCCGCGACGCAGCCACCCTGTGGGCCACGCTGAAGGAAGAACGCGGCATCGAAGGCCGCGACGCGATCTGGCACCACCCCGACCTGCTGCCCACTGCCGAGGACCTGGACGATCCGAAAGGCTTCAGCTCACGCCGGAAGCTTGCGGAGGCGAGCGACACCGAGGTGGATGACGCACTCCAGAAGCTGCTCAGCGGCGGCTTCGACACCATGCCCCTGGACGACGACGGGGACGCCGGCGGCCAGGGCGAAACCGGCGGCACGCACGACGACGGCGGAACGGACCAGCCCAAAGGCTGACACTTTTTCGGCGGCCCGGTCTTCCTGGGCCGCCGAAGTGCTCAAGGCGGGTGTTCATCCGGGGTGGACCCGGGCTAGTCGATGTCTCCCGGCCAGTCGCCTGGCAACTCCCCCGTGCCCGCCGGGCTGGCCGTCGCATCTCCGTTGTGGAGTCCCCGGGACGTGGCGAACGAGACCCCCTCAAGGAACGCTTTGGCCCGATGGGTTTCCGGATAAGCTTCCAGCAGCTTCCAGAAGGCCGCATTGTGGGACGCCACCAGGAGGTGGGCCAGTTCGTGCAGAAGGACGTAGTCGATGACCCACTGCGGCATGGGCCGCAGCTTGTCCGAGAGGCGGATGGTCCCTTCGGCCGGGGTAGCGGAACCCCACCGGGAGTTCTGGTTGCTGACCCACCGGACAGACGCAGGAGTTGACCGGCCCCCAAGGTACTTTGCGGACAACTGCGCGGCGTGGGCCGCCAGGGCCTCATCGGTGGCAGGACGGCGCCGCCCGGCTGCAGCCTTCCGCTCCCCCTGTCGGTGCAGCTTGGCCAGCATGCGGTGGACCCACTCCCGCTCCTGGGCAGCAGTGAACCGGGCCGGAATGGCAACGACCGCCGTCCCGTCTTCCCAGAACGCCGCAACTGTCCGGGTGCGCCGGGCCGAACGCCGCACTTCCACGGGAGAACCGTCGGGCGTGGTCAGGCCCCCGGCAACCCTCCGGGGACCGGTGCCCGGCCTCACAGCACGGAACTTTCCGTAAGGACCCGGAGGACGTCCTCGCCGTACCTCTCAAGTTTGGACGGCCCGACGCCGGCCAGGGCCGCAAGCTCTTCCAGCGACGCCGGCCTGGCCTCGGCAATGGCAGTGAGAGTGGCGTCGGTGAAGACCACGAACGCGGGCACGTCGGCGGTCTGGGCCACTTCACGGCGCCAATTCCGTAGCGCATCGAAGGTTTGTTCCTCGTAGGTGGGCGGGCACGCATTGCAGCGGCCCACCTTGCGTTCGGCACCGGTGGCCAGCATGCTGCCGCAGACCCGGCACACCGCAGGCGCGGCTGCCTTTCGGCGCGGAGCTGGTGCCTTTCCGCGTGCGCTTGAGCTGGCGACCGAGTCAGGCCGCAACCCGTCCAGGAACCGGGACGGCTTGCGGTTGGCGCGGCCTCCGGGAGTCCGCGCGGTACTCCACGAGAGCGACAGGTGTTCGCGGGCACGGGTGACGCCGACGTAGAGCAGGCGTCGTTCCTCATCCACCGATTCAGGCGAATCGGCGAACGAGATGGGCATCAGTCCTTCGCTGAGCCCCACAAGGAAGACGGCGTCCCATTCCAGGCCCTTGGCGGCATGGAGGGATGCAAGCGTCACGCCCTGCACCGTGGGGGCGTGCTGGGCGAGGGAACGCTCCTGCAGTTCATTGACGAAATCGACGAGGCCGAACTGCGGGCCACGGTTCTGCGCGAGCTCGTCGGCGAGGGCCACCAGCGCCGCGAGGGACTCCCAGCGTTCGCGCAGGGCACCGCCACTGTGCGGAGCGGAATCGGTATAGCCGAGTGAGGAGACAATATCCCGGACCAGTTGGCCGAGCGGTTCCGGCGTATCAGCCTCCGAGACAGCCCTGGTGGCCGCGCGCAGCTGGAGGATGGCGTCCCGGACCTCCTTGCGGGCAAAGAAGCGTTCGCCGCCGCGCAGCTGGTAGCCGATGCCCGCCGCCGCCAAGGCCTGCTCGTAGGCCTCGGACTGGCCGTTGGTGCGGAAAAGGATTGCTATCTCGCTGGCGGGGGTGCCGGCGTCGAGCAGTGCCTTGATCTTCTGTGCCACGGTGGCGGCTTCGGCTTCGTCATCAGTGCACTCGGTGAACTGGGGCGCTGGCCCGGCGGGGCGCTGCGCAACGAGCTGCAGGGGCGCCGCCCAGGCTGCATCCGCCAGGGGTCCGCCGCTGCGGCGGGCGGCCAGCAGGTCATTGGCGAGCTTCACCACCTGCGGGGTGGAACGGTAATCCCTGATGAGCTTGACGACGTTCGCCTGGGGGTAGCGGGCCTTGAAGTCCAGGAGGTGCCTGGGTGACGCACCAGTGAAGGAGTAGATGGTCTGGCTGGCGTCACCCACCACGCAGAGTTCGTCGCGTCCGCCCAGCCAAAGCTCCAGGAGCCGTTGCTGCAGCGGGGACACGTCCTGGTATTCGTCCACTACGAAATGCCGGTACTGCTCACGGACGGTGGCAGCCACCTTCTCGTCCTCCTGCAGGATCCCCACAGTGATCAGCAGGACGTCCTCAAAGTCGATCACGTTGCGGTCCGTCTTGACGTCCTCGTAGGACTGGAAGACGCGGGCAACCGCAGTGAGGTCGAACCCGCCGGGCGCTCCCCTCCCCTGGGCGTTCTCGAGGTAGTTGGCGGGGGTCAGCATGGACACCTTGGCCCACTCAATCTCCGAGGCAAGGTCGCGGATGGACGCCCGGTCGGTGCTGAGCCGAAGCCGCCGGGCAGCCTCTGCAAGCAGCTGCGCTTTGTGGTCAAGGAGGTTGGGCAACGTTCCGCCCACAGCCTGCGGCCAGAAGAACTGCAGCTGGCGAAGGGCGGCGGCGTGGAAGGTCCGGGCCTGCACGTTTCCCGCCCCGAGGTCCCGCAGCCGGCTGCGCATCTCAGCCGCAGCGCGGGCAGTAAATGTCACCGCCAACAGTCGTTGCGGGGTGTAGACCCCCGAGTGCACGCCGTAGGCGATGCGGTGGGTAATGGCACGGGTCTTCCCGGTTCCGGCGCCCGCCAGCACGCACAGGGGGCCGTTCAGTGTGCTGGCCACCTCGCGCTGTTCTGCGTCCAGCCCCCCGAGGATCCGGTCCTCAAGGGAGCCTGCTCCGTCAAAATTCTCTGTAGTCACTTCTGCTGCTTTGTTTCCCGACTACCGCATGCTGGAGTCTTGTGGATGGAATAACCTAGGCGCCGGCCAGGTCCTGGATGCGGCCGCCATACCAGTGCTCAATCAGTGAACGGGCGATGGAGAGCCTGCTGGAGATGGTGATCTCCCCGCTGAGCACCGCTGCCTGGAGTTCCGTACGGCTGAACCAGCGGGCCCTGGTGACCTCGACGCCATCGGGCGTTGCCTGGGTGTCTTCGGTGACGGCGGTGAATCCAAGCATAAGGGAGGCCGGGAACGGCCATGACTGGGAGCCCAGGTACTGGCATGCTGTGACGCGGACTCCCACCTCCTCCTGGATCTCGCGGACGACCGCTTCTTCGAGCGACTCGCCGGGCTCGACGAATCCGGCCAGGGTGGAGTAGTTTTTCGCGTCCACGGGACCCCCGCCCCCGAGGAGGAGCCGGTCATCCGGGCCGACCACGGTGACAATAATGGCCGGGTCAGTGCGCGGGAAGTGTTCGGACTTGTCCGAAGGGCACCGCCGCACCCAGCCGCCGGATTCCACCCGTGTGGGCGCACCGCAGCGCGGGCAGTGCGTGTGGGCTGCGTGCCAGTTGGCGATGGCGCTGGACTCCACGAACAGGGCAGTCGAAGTGGCGGTCAGGCCTGCTGCGGCCTCGCGGAACCCGGCCCAGACCGCGTCCGCGGGAATCCCTGCTGTACCTGGCTCCGGGGCTTCCGGCAGGACGAAAAGCAGCAGCTCGGTTCCGGCCGGAAGGTCCGCCGCCGGCAAAGCCGATCCCAGGTACACGACGAGTTCCGGCGCGCATCCTGCTTCCTCCAGCCCGGCCAGGAGGTCCTTGGCCCCGCTGAGGACCATAGTGCTTCCCTGCACCAGCCCCCGCCGTCCGGAGAGGACCGCGGCCACGGCATCCGGGTCTGCCAGGAGTTCATCGATCATGCCGGGCCTCCCGCGCACTGCAGATCCTCGGTCCACCAGGGCGGGCCTTACCGGGAGGAGGGTGTCCACCAGATGGTTTGCCGGCAGCCGTGCCGGTACAGCATGGTTTACGGATGCTACGGACTCGGCATAACTCATGGTTCCACCGTACTGACTGCCGCCGACATTTCACATTTTCCCGATCCGGTCCGTCTGGGGCCCGCAGCCGTATTTGCAGCTATCTGAAGACTCGCCGCAACCGGACCGCTCTTCGGGACGGCAGGCAATCTACCGTGGAACGGTGAGAAGAAAACCGATTGAACTGGCGGCTGTCGCAACCGCGGCAGTCCCCGGACTGACCCCGACGGCCGTTAGCTCCGCGCCGGACGACCCCGCGGACTTCGACTCGGCCCTGCTCCTCGATTCCGAAGGCAAACGCTGGCGTGTCCGGTCGCCCCGCCATGCCGAGGCCAGTGCCCGGCTGGAAACGGAGTTCCTGGTGCTGCGGGCCTTCGCTCCGGGCGTTCGCGCGGAATTGCCGTTCCTCATGCCGACGGTGGCCGGCAGTGTCCGCCTGGGAACGCTGACCACCTTTGTCTACTCACACCTGTCCGGAAGCACCCGCAGCGTCGAAGAGCTGACCTCCGGGCCGGCCAGCCTGGCCCGCGAGCTCGGTTCCGCCTTGGCTGCGATCCACGACCTGCCCCGGTCACTGGTCAGCAATGCCGACCTGCCCAGCTACACCCCCAACGAGTTCCGCCAGCGGCGCCTGAACGAACTGGACCAGGCAGCAACTACCGGGAAGATCCCGGCGGCCCTGCTGCGCCGCTGGGAACACGCCATGGAGGACGTTTCCCTTTGGCGGTTCAACCCCTGCGTGGTCCACGGCGACCTGCACGAGGACAACCTGCTGGTGGAATCGGGCCGGGTGACCGCGGTAACCGGTTGGACAGACCTGCGCATCGGCGACCCTGCCGACGACTTTGCCTGGCTGGTAGCGTCCAATGAACAGGATTTCATTGACGCCGTCCTGGCCTCCTACACGTCCAGCCGGCGCGACGTCCCGGATCAGCACCTGCTGCGCCGGGCCGCGCTGTCTGCCGAGTTCGCCTTGGCGCAGTACCTGGTGAAGGGGCTGGCCGCCGGAGACCAGGAGATGGTCAGCGAGGCCGAAGGAATGCTCCAGAGCCTGGCGGACGACATCGCCGAATACGGGGGCCGGCCCATCAGCGTGGAACCACTTCCGGCCACCAGTGGTTCCGGGAACGATGGAACGGCGGCCGCTGCCCCGCCCGGAACTGCCAGTGCTGCCCCTTCCACTGGAAGCGGCAGTTCTGCAGTCACTCCCGCGGTCACGGTCATCCCTGTCCCGGCCGAACCCGCCATACAGGCAGAACCCGCCGTCGGCGCCCAGCCAGAGGCGAACCAGGCCAAGCATTCAGCTAAGGCACACCCCGCAGTGCACGTAACACCCATCCCGGCGGAGCGGCCGCATGCCGGCACTGGCGGCCAGGATCCGGATGGCGGGACCAAGGGTCCGGACGACACGTCCACAGCCGCCCTTTCGGTGATCAACGCGAAGCAGGGCTGAATCGGGAAGAGAGTCTGCCCGGGGCCGGCGGAGCCCTGTCCGGCCTACTGGCGGCTCAGTGCTGCCGCAACGATGTTTTCCAGCTCTGCTGCCGTGCCCAGGTCATGCGGGCGTACCACGGCGTTGTCCGCGACATAGAAGAATGCTGCCCGAACCTCCTCCAGCGGAACATTTTGGAGGCGCGCCCACGCCAGCCGGTACACAGCCAGTTGGATGGAGCGGGTCTTCAGCTGGGCAGCCGACGGCCGGCGGCCTGTCTTCCAGTCGACCAGGTCCCAGCGGCCATCGGCGTCCTGGAACACTGCATCCACGCGTCCACGCACCACAACCTCCCCCACCCTGGTCTCCACCGGGACCTCGACGAAGGCCGGTGACCTGTCAGCCCAGGGGGAAGCCTTGAAGGTCGCCACCATCTCGTCGAGGTCGTAGGCCGCATCAATGTGGTCGTCCGAGCCGGGCGCCTCTCCAAGGTCCAACATCCCCGCCGTTCCGAAATACTCCTCTACCCAGGCATGGAACGCGGTTCCCTTCCGCGCCGACATGCCTGGCTCGCGCGGAACGGGACGACGAAGCCGCCCCAACACCGCCTGGGGGTCGTCTCCCAGGTCCACCAGGGTGGAAGCGGAGATGTGGGTGGGCAGGTGCACATCCTGTCCGCCGGACCTTCTTGCCCTGCGCTCCAGCAGCAGGGCAGCCTCCCGCGCCCAGCCTGCCGCTGGCCCGGTGAGGCCCGGCTGGCGCCCGGGCAGGGCGCCGCTCCCCTTCCCGGAACTGGCCGAATGGCCCGCCCGCTCCAACGGGCCCGGCCGGCCGCCGGCCTCAAGGAACGCAAGCACCCTCCGGGCGGCTGCTTCCATCGCCGTCCGGCGCCCCCGCGCCAGGCGCAACCGCTGGCCGTCCCGCGGGTCCACAGGTCCTTCGAGGGGGTCGTAAGGCCAGACTGCTTCTTCTGATTCCAGTGTCAACGGGCTCTGGTCCGGGAGCGCGGCCTCGTCCAGCGATAACGGGTGCACCAGGGCCTGCGGAGGCATCCCGCCCTCGGCCGCTTGCGTCAGGGTTTCGAGCTCGGCGAGGAACGGCGACATCTCCGCGCGCCCGGCCCGGGAACCAACCCAACCGGCGCTGGACACCCACAGCACATGCTTGGCCCTGGTGTACGCGACATACGCCAGACGCCGTTCCTCTGACTCGCCGTGAGCCTGAACGGCTGCTTTGTAATCCTTCTCGGCATCCAGCCAGCCTTTTTGATCAGGCTGGTCCAGGTCCCACTGCGGCAGGTCTGACCGGTCTCCGCGCAGGGGCCAAGGCAGCGCAAGTGCGCCGCTGCTCCAGCGGGAATCCCTGTCGCTTGGAAATGCCCCGGCGTTCATTCCCGGGACGAATACAACATCCCATTCCAGGCCTTTGGATGCATGGACGGTCAACAGCTGTACGGCTTCCCTGTTGACGTCGCTGGCAGGCGCCTCTAACCCGTTTTCTTCCGCTGAGGCGGCCTCCAGCCAAGACAGGAACGCGAGGATGTCCACGCGTTGGGAGGTACGGAGGAACCCGGCGGCTGCATCCTGGAAGGCATCGAGGTTTCGGCGGGCCTGGTGGATGCTGATCCCGGGGCGCGCTGCCACCTCGATGTCCAGCAGCATGGCCCTTTCCACCTCCCCCAGCAGCGTAGTGAGGTCGTCGCCCAAGTAGGCGCGCAATTGCCGCAGCTCGAGGGACAACCGGGCCAACCTGCTGCGCGCCCCAGCGCTGAGCGTACGGCCATTCGTCGAGGTCCAGTCCTCGCGGGGCAGGAAGTCCAGGGCTTCCACCAGGCTGGCCCCGTCCGTGAGGTCCCCCTCGAGGACGGGCGCGTCTGCTTCATCGGTGTCAAGGTCGTCGCTGCCGGCTTCGGACCCCTGCGCCGCCCTCCCGCGGCTCCGGGCGAGCTGCCCGGACCAGTCCCGCAGCGCCATGAGATCGGCAGGGCCTATCCGCCAACGGGCCCCTGCGAGCAGCCGCATGAGGGCGTCAGAGCGGCCTGGATCGGCCAGGACCCGCAAGGTGGCGACCAGGTCGACGATCTCCGGGGTGTCCAGAAGACCTCCCAAGCCTACGATTTCGTAAGGAACTCCCCGGGCTTCGAACTGCCGCCGGACTGGCTCCATTTGGGCCCGCCGCCGGCACAGCACCGCGAGGGCCGGCGGTTCGGCGGTACCGTCCGGTTTCAGCTCGAAGTCGGTTACGCGGTACCGAAGGACGTCGTCCGCAAGCGCCGCGGCTTCGTCGACGTCGCTGGCAAACCGGCCCAGCACAACGCTGCCTTCCACGGCGTACGGACTTGGCTGCAGCGGCGGCACCTTGGCAGTGGACGATCTGCCGCCGCCCGGCCCATTGTCTGCAGACGCGCGGCCAAGGGACTGCGACATGACGTTGGCGGCCGCAAGGATGGACCGGCCGTTGCGCCAGGCCGTAGTCAGGTAGGAAGTTGGGGCAGGCGCCCAGCGGGCGCCGTTGCCGGGTGCGTCAGTGCGGACGGGGAACTCACGGACAAAGTGGAACAGCTGTCCTGCGGAAGCACCACGGAAGCCGTAAATTGACTGGTTGGGGTCGCCCACCGCCGTCACGGCATGGCCATCCCCGAAGAGGCGGGAGAAGAGGACGAGCTGCGCATGGGACGTGTCCTGGAACTCGTCGAGAAGGACCACCTTGTACCGTTGGCGCTCCATCTGCGCAGCCAGCGGAACGTCCTGGGCCACCTTTGCGGCGAGGGCCACCAGGTCCCCGAAGTCGAGGGCGCCGCGGGCACGTTTGGCTGCTGCGTACCGGCCAACCATGTCGGCAACGCTTGCGCGGGTCCGCAGCATGCCCGCGAGGTCCGCGACGGCCTTGGGCGGGTTCTTCTTCTTGTCGGCCAGATAGGGCAGGGCTTCAAACTCCGCAAGCCGGGCCATCAGCCAGGCCTCGACATCCTCCGGCTCCTGGAGGTGTTCCGCGCACTCTCCGGCGAGCTGGATGACGGCTTTGACAAGCGTGGATTTGGCCGCGCGGAAGTGCTCGTATTCGCCGTCGTAGGCCTCGACGACCTCGCTGGCAAGCTGCCAGGCCTGCGCTCCGCCAAGCAGGACGACGTCGCGTTCCACGCCGAGCCGAAGCCCGTAGTCGGAGACGATTCCGCTGGCGAACGAGTGGTAGGTGGACACTTTCGGCTCCAGCGCATCGCTGCCGAGCAGGCCCTCCGGGAAGACATCGTGCCAGGTGTCATTTGCGGCAAGCCGCTGGAGCCCCAGAAGCTTAGACCGGATCCGGCTGGCAAGTTCGCCGGCAGCCTTGCGGGTGAAGGTCACACCCAGGACTTCTTCGGGAGTAACCCACCCGTTGGCCACGAGCCACACCACCCGGTCCGCCATGGTGGCAGTCTTTCCCGATCCGGCACCGGCAATAACCAGCCTCGGCGCAAGGGGGGAAGAAATGATGGCGGACTGCTCAGGCGTGGGAGAGTTCTTTTCGCCGAGCAGCACGGAAAGTTCTTCCGGGCTGAAGCGTGCTGCCGGTGCAGGCTGTGCTGGTGTCATGGTGGACTCTGCAGTACTCATTCGGTCACCTGCCGTCCGCGTACACACAGCGGGCAAACCTCCGGGAGCCGGCAGCCGTGGCCGCCGTGGCCGCCCTTGGCGGGATCATGCCGCGCAACGAATTCACTGCCACCCATGACGGCGGCCGCCTCCCTGACCATGTCCAAGGCCCAGTTCTCCTGCGGGTCGAGTGGTTGCTGTTGTTGGATTGCGGGGCTCTTTGCAGCGGTTCCAAGCTGTGCCAGCACTGCACCGCCGGGAAGGCCGGGAGCAGTCCGGCCGGTGTCAAAGCCACCGGCCAACACCGCCGCCTGGTATGCACCGAGCTGAGGATGGCGGGACAATTCCTCCTTTCCCGGCTGCCGTTTGCCGGTCTTGAGGTCCACCACCACCAAACGGCCCTCTTCGTCGATTTCCAGCCGGTCCACCTGGCCTCGGAGAACAGCCTCCCGCGCCGGACCCCCGTCCACGCCCACCTCCCCAAGTGCCACTTCGAAGTCCAGCTCCACGCCCAGCAGGCTGCGGCCTTCACTCCTCATGGACAGCACATACTGCGCCAGCTTGCGCACCATGGCCTCGGCGCGCTGGAAGTCGAGCCGTCCCTCCCAGTTGTCCTTCATGCCAAGGGCGGGCCAGCGCCTTACAAGTTCAGCGACGTACTCGGATCCGGAAGCGTCGGGCATGTCCTGGGCGATGGCATGCACCAGCGTCCCCAAGCTGCGGGCAAAGTCGGTGGCAGGTTCACCACCTGCTGCCTGGACGAACCAGTCCAGTGGGGACTTGTGAACCGTTTCGACCTTCGACGGTGACACTGACACCGTTCCCCCTGGCGGGACAACTGCCTCGGAGGAGGTCAGGGGTGCAAGTCCCCACCACGAGGCCGGGTGGGCGCCTGCGACTGCCGGTTCCACCGCGGCGAGATGGGCCAGGACCCTGGCGGCCTCTTCCGCCTGCACCAAATCCTTGCCATCCAGGTCCTTGCCATCGAGCTGGGCGTGTTGCCGCAGTTCGGCGACAAGGGCGCGCAGCGTCATGGGACGTTCCACCTGGGTGAACGTCCTGTTCTCCTGTCCGGGAGCCAGCGGCGCAACGAAGTCCAGGAAGGACGAGGGCTGGTCGTCCTCCGACGATACTGCCGTACACACCAACAGCTCGCGTGCCCTTGATACCGCCGTGGAGAAGCTGCGGAGTTCGTCATAGCGGATATCCCTCAACCGGCTCAGTGGATCGCGCTGAAGGGCATATGCAGCGCCGTGCTCCACGGCGTCGGCGTACAGGGTGCTGCCCAACAGTTCCCCGCGGAGCCGCGTGTTGGGCCACACTCCCTCCTGCAGCCCCGCAATGAGTACCACAGGCCATTCCCGGCCTGCCGCGCTGGCCGGGGTCATCAGCTCCACGGCATCGTCCACCTGGGCACGGGCGGCAAGGGTGTCCATGGGAAGCTCCTGGTTCAGGAGGTATTCCAGGAACTGTTCCGGGCCTGCCCCGGGCATCTGGTCCACGTAGCGCTCCGCTGTGTGGAAGAGCGCCATCATGGCGTCAAGGTCGCGGTCGGCACGTGCACCGTGGGGTCCGCCCGACAGGGCAATGGCCGTCCATGCAGAAGACAGTCCCGTGGAGTCCCACAGTGCCCACAACACAGACTCCGCATTTGCACCTGGCAGGGAGGCAGCCTCCCGTCCCGCCTGAATCATTCGTGCGGTGCGCCGGGCGGCGCGGCCTTCGATTCCCAGTGCACCGAGGGCTCCGGGTTCGAGCAGGGCCTCCACGAGCAGGGCATCGCTGGCGCGGCCACCGCCGCCCAGCAGCTCCTCGCGGCGCAGCGATTGCCGCAGCCTGCGCAGCTCAATGGAGGTTGCACCCCCGATGCGGGAGGTAAGGAGTGACACCGCGGCTTCCGGCGTCAACAGCCCCGGATCCAGGGCGATCGCGAAGGCGTCAAGGAGCGGACGCACGGCCACCTCATCCCGGACCGCGGACTCAGCCACCGGAACCCTTACCGGGATACCCTGCCCCGACAGGTAGCGCTGCAACTCGCTGACCTGGCCGCCATTGCGGACGATGACAGCGATATCCGCCAGATCGCGGTTGTGGTTAATGTGCTGGTCCAGAATCCGCTGTGCCACGTACCGCAGCTCATGCACAGGAGTAGGGACCAGGTGGGCCTCCACCTTCCCCGGCACATGGGCACCGGCCCGCTGCGGAGGGCTGTCGGGCTGCAGAGGGCTGTCGGGCTGCGCAGCGACATCGGGCTGCGCGTCCCAGGTCGGCGGGTCGAGGCGGCGTGCCAACTGCCCGCCGGCACGCTGCGAAATTCGCCCTGCCACGTTCAACCACGCCCCTGCCACCGCGGGAGCCAGGCCATGGGCGTGCCACAGCGGGCGCTCGATGACGGACGCTTGGGCCGACAGAAGCCGGGGCAGTTCAGCCACCAAATCGGGCCGGGCTCCCCGGAAGCCCTGGACCACTGTGTCCGGAGACGACGTCACATAGCAGTCCCTGCCCGCGGCGACATCGGCCAGCAGTTCGAAAATGGCGGGGTTGGCTTCCTGGATGTCGTCCACCAGGACAACCTGCAACCGGGCCCGCTCAGCGGCCAGGAATTCCGGTGCGTCCTGGAAGATCTGCCTGGCGGCCGTGATGATCCCGGCGGGATCGAAAGCCTCGGGCATGCGCAGGTCAAGGACGTCGCGGTATTCGGCGTACAGGGCGGCAGCGGCTTTCCAGTCGGGCCGGCCGCACTCATCCGCCATGTGGGCGAGGTCGTCGGCTGTGCGCCCCGATTCAATGATGCGGTCAAAAAGTTGCCGTACTTCCTGGCGGAACCCGCGTGTCTCCAATGCGCCGTCCAGATCGGTTGGCCATGGCAGTTCCAGCCCCGGAATCCGGTGGCCCTCCAGGAGTTCCTTGATGATGAGGTCCTGTTCCGGACCGGAGAGCAGACGCGGCGCCCTTGAGAGCGGGATTACGCCCTGGGCCTTTGCCCGCCGGATCAGGTCGAAGGCGTAAGAGGCCCATGTCCTGGCGGGAGTAGTGCTGAGGCTCCGATCCAGCCGGGCGGTGAAGCGGTCTCGCAGGAAATCCGCTGCAAGACGCGTGGGCGCAAGGATCAGCATCCGTTCCGGGTCAACGCCGTCACGGAAGACCCGCTGGACCGCCGCCTCCACGAGGACGGTGGTCTTTCCCGTTCCCGGGGCGCCCGGCACCAGCACTGGTCCTGAGCCCTGGGTAACGTCCACCGCTGCCTGCTGGTCGGGTGTCAGCCGAAGCGCCGCCGCATGCACCTGCCTGGGCGGGAGAAGCCGAAGGGCGGGCACGCGGGAAAGGGCGCTGCTGCCATTCGGGCTGCCCCCGGCGGCAAAGGCCGGGCCCTGGCCAATCCGCGGCTCATGCCGCTGCGGGTCCCAGGGGCCGGTCAAAGGAACTGTTACGGTCACAAAATCATTCCATCATCAGGCACCGACAATCGGTGGAGCCGCCGCTCCAGGTCCTCGGCAACGGCATCGATAATGTCAAAATCCCGGTCAGTCGGTGCCCAGCGCGCCAAGGACAGGTCAACCCGCCACCGGCCCTCCCCCGTCCTCAAATACGACCCGTAGGAACCGGCGAGCGGGGTACCTTCTTCAAGGTAGCGGAGGAGGGCTTCTGCTTCGTGGCCCTCGGGCGCATGTCCGCTGGCCTTCAGGATGCGCCACCATGCGGACCCGCCCCCGTGATGGCTCATGACCGAGCCGACCTGGCGCGGACCGCCTGACCCCAAAAGCTCTGCGACGTCCCCGTAGGAGACTGCGGTCCCGGCCGGCACCAGCCTGACGACTGCCAGGACCGCCTGGACGTACTCGTTCCGCATTGATCCAATGTAGCCGCAGTGGCGTTCCCCGGAATTGTCGGTGGCTCCCCTTAGCGTTGAAGCATGAGTTCCTGGAACACCCTCCCACGCGCAGCCTTCGACCTGGAAACCACCGGCCGCAACTCGCGGGCGGCAAGAATTGTCACCGCGTCGATCACTGTCGTGGACCAGGGGGGTGAGGTCATCAAGGAGCACGAGTGGCTGGCCGATCCGGGCGTGGAAATTCCCATCGAGGCCAGCGACGTCCATGGAGTGACCACCGAACAGGCCAGGCGGGACGGCCGGCCTGCGCACGAAGTCACCCGCGAGGTCGCCGCGGTGCTGCAGGAGCTCTTCGACTCAGGCACCCCGGTGATCGCCTTCAACGCGAGCTACGACTTCACCGTGCTTGCCGCTGAATCGGCCCGCTATGGAATTCCCCAGCTCACGCGCTTCCCGGTCCTGGACCCCTACATCATGAACAAGCAGGTGGACCGGTACCGCAAGGGCAAACGCACGCTCACCGCCTTGTGCGAGGAATACGGCGTGGTCCTGGACAACGCCCACACCTCCGCTGCGGACGCCCTGGCTACCCTTCGGGTCCTTGATGCGATGGCCGGAAAGTTCCCCAAGCTGGTGATGCCGGCCCGGGAGCTCCACCAGCTGCAGGTGGACTGGGCAGTTAGCCAGGCGGCAGACTTTCAGGGGTACCTCAGGAAGACCAAACCGGCCGCCGTGATTGAGGGAGACTGGCCCGTGCTGCCGCCCCAGGATGCCACCGCCGGCGGCTTCTAATCCGCGGCGGACGGCCACTAAGTGGGAGGCATGTCACAGTCATGCTGCTTAACAAAACCGTCGCCGGGTACCGGAGAATCCTTCGCCGTAACCGGGTAGTCGCAAGTGTGATCCAGCACGCCGGAGCCCGGAGAGCGAACAGAGTTCGGCGTTACGGCCTAACCGGCCCCCTTTCTTCAGCCGGTCGGGCGTTGTCACCCTAGTGAGACAATAAAGTTTTGCGGTCACCCCTGCCCCGGACACCCCAAGCAGCGCCGGGCAGGTGCCAGGCGCCTTAGCGCTGCCTTGCGGCCCGGTCGACTTATGACTCATATGAAAGTGACAACCTGATGAAAATCAAAGCGATGAAGTGGCTCACTACCGCTCCCGTTGCACTTGCCCTCGCGGTTTCCCTCGCAGCCTGCGGCGGCGCTTCCTCCCAGCCCAGCGGCTCCCCCACGGACGCCCTGAAGGGCAGTGACCAGCAGACGCTGGACAAGTACACCACCGCGAACGTCACCCCGATCGACAAGATCGACAAGACCAAGCTCGGCCTCATCACCGAGGGCACCCTGCGCGTGGGCACCCTCTCCGACGCCCCGCCCAACATCTTCGTTGATTCCTCCGGCAAGTTCACGGGCTACGACAATGAGCTTCTGCGCGCGATGGCCGACAAGCTCGGGCTCAAGGTCGAGTTCGCCTCCACCAAGTTCCAGGCGCTCCTCAGCCAGGTCAAGAACAAGCAGTTCGATGTCGGGTCCTCCTCGATTTCCACAACTGACGCCCGCCGTGAAACGGTTGCCTTCACCAATGGCTACGACTTTGGCTACATGGCTCTGGTAACCAAAGAAGATGCCAAGGTACAGACGTTCGCCGGACTGAAGAGTGGCCTGCGCATTGGCGTCGTCAGCGGCAGCGTCCAGGAAGACTACGTCAAGAACACCCTGAACATTGAGCCTGTTTCCTTCCCCGACTACAACACCGTCTTCGCCAGCCTGAAGAGCGGGCAGGTCGACGCCTGGGTGGCTCCTTCCCAGCAGGCAACCGGCCAGGTCAAGCCCGGCGACGGCACGAAAATCGCCGAGAAGAAGCTCAACACGCAGAATTTCACCGCCTACGCCGTCGCCAAGGACAACCCTGCCCTGCTCGAAGCGCTGAATTCTGCCCTTGATGCCGTGGTTGCCGACGGCACCTGGTCCAAGCTGACGGCCCAGTGGTACACGGACCGCCCGACGGCTGCCGAGCAGACCCCGGAGGGTTGGAAGCCGGGCAGCAAGGCCGTCAAGGTCCCAGCGAACTAGACACCGGCTACCCAGAAAAGATAGCGAAGCCATATGGATTTCCTGACACGACTCGGAGAGACCTTCCTTGACTGGAACAAGATCGCTGAGGTTCTGCCAAGCATGTTTGCGGTGGGCCTGCCCAATACCCTGGTCCTTGCGATCACTTCCGGACTTATCGGGGCCTTCGCCGGCCTGATCCTGGCTCTCATGGGTATTTCGCGAAATCCTGTGGCTCGGTGGGCCGCCCGGGTGTACACAGATGTATTTCGTGGACTCCCGGCGGTCCTCACCATTCTGGTCATCGGCCTTGGATTCGGTCCGATCTTCCGCGAGATGACAGGCAGCAACAGCCCCTACCCCATGGGCGTTGCGGCTCTGGCGCTCATGGCCGCCGCGTACACGGGTGAAATTTTCCGTTCCGGAATTCAGAGCGTAGACAAAGGGCAGCTTGAGGCGTCACGTGCCCTGGGATTCGGCTACGGCCCGTCCATGCGCCTCGTAGTGGTTCCCCAGGGTATTCGCCGGGTGCTTCCTGCCCTCATGAACCAGTTCATTGCGCTGATCAAGGATTCCTCTTTGGTATTCACCCTGGGCCTGCTGGCCACGGAACGGGAACTGTTCCAAATCGGCCAGGACGCCGCGGCTCGCAGCGGTAACCTGTCCCCGTACGTGGCAGCTGCCATTTTCTACCTGGCCATGACTATCCCGCTCACTCACCTGGTCAACTACATCGACGCCCGGCTGCGTACGGGCCGGCCCGAAAAGAAAGAACCGGACGACGCCGCGGCTGTCGTTGGAAAGGGAGCCCAGGCATGAGCGAATTTGCGTCAGGAACACTGAGCGCCAAGAACATCCACCTTTCCTTTGGCAGCAACCACGTCCTGCGGGGCATCGACCTGCACGTGCCCCAAGGCACCACGGCGTCAGTCATTGGCCCGTCAGGGTCCGGGAAGTCCACGCTGCTGCGGGTCATGAACCGGCTGATCGAACCTGACCAGGGCGACATCCTGCTCGATGGCCGCTCGGTGTTGAAGGACAACCCGGATGAGCTCCGGCGCCGGATCGGCATGGTGTTCCAGCAGTTCAACCTCTTCCCGCACAAGACCGTGGAGGAAAACGTCTCACTGGCCCTGCGGAAACTGCGCAAGCTCTCCAAGGAGGAGGCGCGCAGCGAGGCGCTGGAACAGCTGGACCTGGTGGGCCTGAAGCACAAGGCTGATTCCCGTCCGGCCAATCTTTCCGGTGGCCAGCAGCAGCGCGTGGCCATTGCCCGCGCGCTTGCCATGAAGCCTGAGGTCATGTTCTTCGACGAGGCCACCTCCGCCCTGGACCCGGAACTGGTCAAGGGCGTCCTGGCATTGATGACGGACCTCGCCAAAGGCGGCATGACCATGGTGGTGGTAACCCACGAAATGGGCTTCTCCCGCAACGTCTCGGACGCCGTGACTTTCATGGATGCCGGTGTGGTGGTGGAGTCGGGGCCGCCCGAGCAACTCTTTACCGACCCCCGGACGGACCGCCTCAAAGGTTTCCTCTCCGACGTCCTGTAGTACCTGAAGCACGAAAAGAAATCCCCGCCTGCAGTGTGAAGGCGGGGATTTCTTTGTCTATGGGAGTGAAAGGGACGCGCCGTCCCCCGCAGCTACCCCTGGGCGGCAGCGGCGGCCTTGGCGGCAGCCGGCAGCGCGTCGTAGATCCGGTTCATCGCGTCGTCGTCGTGAGCGGCGGAGAGGAACCAGGCCTCGAAAACGGACGGCGGCAGGTAGACCCCGGACTCGAGCATCGAGTGGAAGAACGGGGCGTAGCGGAACGCCTCCTGCGCCTGCGCGTCGGCGTAATTGTGGACGCCGTTGGCAGAGGTACCGAACGCCACAGAGAAGAGGTTCCCCGCGAACTGGATGGAGTGGTCAACACCTGCTGCATCCAGGGCGTTGGAGACGGCGGAGGACAGTTCCAGCGACCGGACGTCAATGAATGAGTAGACGTCCCGGGTGGCGTGGGTGAGGGTGGCAACACCCGCCGCCATGGCCACCGGGTTTCCGGACAGGGTGCCGGCCTGGTACACGGGGCCGGTGGGTGCCAGGTAGTCCATGACGTCTGCACGGCCGCCGAGCGCCGCCGTCGGCATGCCGCCGCCGATGACCTTTCCGAAAGTGAGCAGGTCAGGCGTCCACGGGTCCTCGGCATCCGGCGCACCGCCGGTGAGGCCCCAGTAACCGGAGTAGCCGGTGCGGAAACCGGTGAGGACCTCATCGACGATGAGGAGTGCGCCGTGCTCGCGGGTGATCCGCGACAGCCCGGCGTTGAACCCTTCAGCCGGGGTGACTACCCCCATGTTGGCCGGTGCGGCCTCCGTGATCACGGCGGCGATGTCCTGCCCGTGAGCGGCGAAAGCTTCCTTGACGGCCGTGAGGTCGTTGTACGGGAGCACCAGGGTTTCGGCGGCGGTGGCTTCGGTGACCCCGGCGGAACCGGGCAAGGCAAGGGTTGCCACGCCCGAGCCTGCCGCTGCCAGGAGGCCGTCCAGGTGGCCGTGGTAGCAGCCGGCGAATTTGATGATGAGGTTCCGGCCGGTGAAGCCGCGGGCCAAACGGACCGCCGTCATGGTGGCTTCGGTTCCGGTGGACACCATGCGGAGGCGCTCGACGGCGGGCACGCGCTCCTGCACGATGGCGGCCAGGTTGGCCTCATCCGGGGTTGAGGCGCCGAAGGAGAGGCCGCGGTCCACCGCAGCGTGAACGGCGTCGAGGACGGCCGGGTGGGCGTGGCCCAGCAGTGCCGGTCCCCACGAGCAGACCAGGTCCACGTATTCCTTGCCGTCGGCGTCAGTCAGGTACGCTCCCTTGGCCGAGACCATGAAGCGCGGCGTGCCGCCGACCGAGCCAAACGCACGGACCGGGGAGTTGACGCCGCCCGGCATCAGCTGGCGGGCGCGGTCGAAGAGTGCCTCGTTGCGGGCGTTGCTGGAAGTCATGGTTCCTATTCTCTCAGTTAGCAGGTGAGCCGGGCAGCATGGGGGCCCGGCAGCACAGTTGAGCCAGGGGCACGGTCAACCTGCGAGCAGCTCGGCGACCCGGGGTGCCACCGCCGTGCCCATCAGTTCAATGGAGCGCATCATGGCCGCGTGTGGCAGCGGACCATTGCTGTATTTGAGGTCGAAGCGGTCAACGCCCAGGTTGCGCTTCAGCCGGACGATCTTCCGGGCCACCGTTTCCGGCGATCCCACGTAGAGGGCGCCTTCCGCGGAGCACAGGGCGTCGAACTCGCCCCGCCCGGCCGGACCCCACCCGCGCTCGGCCCCGAGCTTGTTGCGCAGCTGCAGCCAGTGCGGGAACAGTTCTTCCCGGGCCTGCTCGTCGGTGTCCGCCACATGGCCCGGCGAGTGGGTGGCTATCTGCTGCATTGGGTGCCCGTACTTGGACATGGCCTCCCGGTACAGGTCAGCCAGCGGCCGGAACCCTCTGGGCTGCCCGCCGATGATGGCGAAGATGATCGGAAAGCCGTAGTGGGCGCAGCGGAGCACGGACTCCGGTGTTCCACCTACGCCGATCCATGTGGGCAGCAGGTGGTGTTCCAGCGGCGGGTAGACGCTCAAGCCGTGCAGGGCCGGCCGCGTACGGCCCTCCCAGTGGACCGGTTTTTGGGCGCGGACCTTGCTGAACAACTCAAGCTTTTCCTCGAACAGCATCTCGTAGTCCGCCAGGTCCAGGCCGAACAGCGGGAAGGACTCCACGAAGGATCCCCGTCCCAGCATCACTTCGGCACGGCCGTTGGAGATGGCATCGACGGTTGCGAAGCGCTGGAACACCCGGATGGGATCGTCCGAGCTCAGCACGGTCACTGCAGAACCAAGGCGGATTCGGGTAGTCCGTGCCGCGGCTGCCGCCAGGAAGACTTCCGGCGCGGACACGGCGTAGTCCTTGCGGTGGTGCTCCCCCACGCCAAAGGCATGGAGTCCGACGGCGTCGGCAAGTTCCGCCTGCTCCAGCAGTTGGCGCAGGACCTGGGCGTGCGGTTGCGGGCTGCCGTCGGAATTTACGCCGACGTCCCCGAACGTGTTCAGGCCGAGGAGGATGCGGTCCTCCCCCACCGGTGTGGCGGGTCCGGCGGCCGGTCCGTCTGTCAATGGGATTCCTTGAGCCAGCCGGCCAGCTCGGCAGCCCAGTAGGTGAGGACTGTGTGGGCTCCGGCGCGGCGGATTCCCAGCACTGATTCGGTGATGGCGGCACGGCGGTCGATCCAGCCGTTGGCGGCCGCGGCCTCGATCATGGCGTACTCACCGGAGATCTGGTAGGCGGACACGGGCACGGGGCTCATCGCGGCCACGTCCGCAACGATGTCCAGGTAGCTCATGGCCGGCTTGACCATGATGATGTCGGCGCCTTCGGCGAGGTCCAGTTCCACCTCGCGCAGGGCTTCGGTGCGGTTGCCGGCGTCCATCTGGTAGGTCCGGCGGTCGCCCTTGAGCTGGGAGTCAACCGCTTCCCGGAAGGGGCCGTAGAACGCGGAGGCATACTTCGCCGCATAGGCGATTAGCGAGGTGTTCACGTGGCCGGCGCCGTCCAGCGCCGAGCGGATAGCGGCGATCTGGCCGTCCATCATGCCCGAGGGGCCCAGCATGTGGGCCCCTGCTTCGGCCTGCGCCACGGCCATCCGTGCGTAGATCTCCACGGTGCGGTCGTTGTCCACGTAGCCCTCGGCGTCGAGCACTCCGCAGTGGCCGTGGTCGGTGAATTCGTCCAGGCACACGTCGCTCATGACCACCAGGTCATCGCCCACCTCGGCCCGGACGTCCCGGATGGCTTTGTTCAGCACACCCTCCGGATCGAGGGCGGCGGTCCCTTCGGCATCGCGCGTTTCGGGAATGCCGAAGAGCATGATGCCGCCGAGGCCCAGCTCAACAGCCTCCGCAGCGGCCCGCTTGAGGGTGTCGGTGGTGTGCTGGACGACGCCGGGCATGGACGTGATGGGGTTCGGCTCCGTCAGTCCCTCGCGGATGAAGGCAGGAAGAATGAGTTCCGACGGTGCGAGGCGGGTTTCGGCGGTCAGCCGGCGCATGGCGGGGGTGGTACGCAGGCGGCGGGGGCGTTGGTTGGGGAAAGTCATGGTACCGGTCCTTCGCGTTTGTCTTTTGAGTCTGTTGGTGAACGGGAGGCACTGCGGTTTCGTCAGGGCGGGCTAAGCGCCTTCGCAACGGCGGCCACCAGCCCGTCGGGGGTCGGCTCAGCGGCCACGGCTGCCACATCCAGGCCCAGGGCAACTGCCTGGTCCGCCGTCGAACGGCCAATCACCACCAGCCGGCAGCCGGCCAGCGGCCCAAGCGCTGAAATCCGACGCACGGCGCTTGGCGACGCGGCAATCACCGCGGCCATGCGGCCTGCTGCGATGTCCGCGGCGGCAGCATCCGGGGTCAGGAGTGGGTACGACGGCGGCTGCGCACCGGCGTCGTCCGCATCCGGCTGGACGGCAAGACGGCGCTCCGCTGCCGCGGGATAGTCGACAGTGCGGTAGGCAGTCACCACGGTAACGTCGCTGTCCGCCGCTGCCAGTCCTTCAGCCAGGGCGGGTGCGGCGATGTCCGCCTGCGGCAGGAGGATCCTGCCTGTCCCTGGCCAGACGTCAAGCAGGCCGGCAGCCGACTGCTCTCCGGGCGGGGTGAGGGCGACAGCCAGTCCCCCGGCCTCGAGCAATCTGCGTGTTGCGGGACCGACGGCGGCGATCCGCGTCCCGGAGGGGACCAGCTGGTCCAGGCCAAGCCCGCGTTCCGCCGCCTTTTCCATGAGGACGTGGACCGTAGTGGCACTGCTGACGACCAGCCAGTCGAAGGCACCTGCGGCCAGGGCGTCGCAGGCGACGTCCAGCGCGTGCTGGTCCGGGGCCCGTTCGAAGTCGATGAGCGGCAGCAGCACTGGCGTCGCGCCGGCCTCTTCCAGCGCCGCAACCAGGGCAGCGGACCGTTCAGGGCTGCGGGTGACCAGGACCCGGGCCCCGCCAAGCGGTGCCTGGGCTCGGGACCCGTTGGAAGGCTCCGTCATCGCCAGGTCAGGACGCCTGCAGGTCTGCGATGTCGGCGGCTCCGGCGGCAAGGAGGGCCTCGGCCAGTTCAATGCCCAGCAAGGTGGCGCCCACTTCCGTCAACCCGTCTGTGGCGCGCTTGTCACGCACGGTGTCGGTACCGTCAACGGCGCAGACCACCGCTTCCAGGTGCAGCATGCTGCCCTTGCGGTAGGCGTAGGCCCCCACAGGAGCTGCGCAGCCCGCCTCGAGCCGGGCCAGCAGGGCGCGCTCGGCAGTGACGGCGAGGCGGGTGTCGGGGTCGTCCAGGGCCGCCAGCGCCTGGGCCAGCACCTCCCGGGAGCCTTCTGTTGACCCCTGTTTCGGCGGAGCGTCGGCCGTCCGGCACTCGATGGCAAGGGAACCCTGGCCGGCTGCCGGCAGCATCACGTCGGTTTCCAGGTACTCGGTGACGGCATCCAGCCGGCCGATGCGCTCCAGGCCAGCAGCCGCAAGGACCACCGCATCGAGGTCGCAGGACTTTCCGGCCACCACCTGGTCGGTGGCATTGCCGGGCAGGCCGGGAACCCGGCCCAGCCGGGTGTCCACGTTGCCGCGGATGTCCACGATGTCCAGGTCCGCGCGGGCCGCCCTCAGCTGGGCTGCACGCCGCGGCGAACCGGTGCCAACGCGGGCTCCTGCCGGCAGGTCGGCCAGCTTCAAGCCATCACGGGCACACAGGACATCCCGGACGTCCACCCGCCGCGGCGTGGCGGCAAGGCTGAGCCCCACCGCCGCCCCCGTTGGCAGGTCCTTGAGCGAGTGGACGGCCACATCGCACTCGTTGCGCAGGAGCGCGTCACGCAGGGCGGCGACAAAAACGCCGGTGCCGCCCATCTGGGACAGGGGCCCGGTGAGGACGTCCCCGTCCGTGCGGACGTGCACCAGCTCCACGGGGAAGCCTCCGACGGCGGCGAGCTGGTCCGCGGTCTGCCGGGTCTGGGTGAGAGCCAGTTTGCTGGCGCGGGTTCCGATCCGGACGGTCACAGCTGCGCCGTTTCACCGGCAGCGTCTGAGGGGTACGGGTCGTGCCCGGTGCCAACAGTGGTGTCCGCGCCGGAAATGGTCGGCTTCTCGCCGCGGAAGTTGGCGCAGCACCCCGGCCTGCAGACGTCGTACCAGGGACCAAGATCGGTCAGTGCCGGGCGGTCGCTGATGTTGTTGGCCACGGTCCGCTCGCAGATCAGGTCCACGAGTCCATCGACGAACTTGCGGTGTGTCCCGGGAGTGGGCACGCGGGTGGCAACCAGTCCCAGATTGGCGCAGGTTTCCATCGCCTCGGTGTCCAGGTCCCAGACAACTTCCATGTGGTCGCTCACAAAGCCCAGGGGGACGATGACGACGCCCTTGACGCCCTTGACGGCCAGTTCCTCAATGGCGTCGTTGATGTCGGGTTCCAGCCACGGCACATGCGGGGCACCCGAACGGGACTGGTACACGAGGGACCATGGCGCGTCGAGCCCGGATTCGTCCTTGACCCGCGCCATCACGGCCGTGCCGTTGGCCAGGTGCTGGGCCACGTAGGCGGAGCCTTCCTGGAACTGGCGCGGCTCACCTTCGGACCGGCCTGCGGCCTCGGCGTCGCGGGTGGGAATGGAGTGGGTGGCGAACAGGACGTGGACGGGGGCGTCAGGCGTACCCGCTTCGGCGAGCTTGGCGCGGACCTCGGCCAGGCCGGCGGCAGTGCCTTCCACGAACGGTTCGACGAAGCCGGGGTGATCGAAGTACTGGCGGACCTTGTCCACTTCCAGCCTGCCGTCCAGACCGGTCTCCGTCAGCGCCATGCCGATATCCTCGCGGTACTGGCGGCAGCTGGAGTAGCAGGAGTAGGCACTCGTGGTGAGCATCAGCACCCGGCGGTGCCCGGCGTCGTATGCTTCCTGCAGTGTCTCCGGGATGTACGGTGCCCAGTTGCGGTTGCCCCACAGCACGGGCAGCTCGATGCCGCGGGCAGCCAGTTCTGCTTCCAGTGCTGCCTTGAGTTCGCGGTTCTGCTGGTTGATGGGGCTGACGCCGCCGTTGGCACGGTAGTGGTGCGAGACCTCCTCGAGCCGCTCGTCCGGGATGCCCCGGCCGCGGGTGACGTTCCGGAGGAACGGGATGACGTCCTCCTGGCCTTCCGGTCCGCCGAAGGAGGCGAGCAGGACGGCGTCGTAATTCTTGGGGGCCATGCGGCCGGCCTCGGTGACCGGATTGACGGCCGTGGCGGCCTGCTGTTCCGGGCTCACGCGAGGACCTCGGCAACCTCGTCGGCGGAGATACGGCGTCCGGTGTAGAACGGAACTTCCTCGCGGACGTGGTTGCGCGCCTCCGTGGAGCGCAGGTGGCGCATAAGGTCCACCAGGTCCACGAGTTCGGGCGCTTCGAGGCCCAGGATCCACTCCCAGTCGCCCAGGGCGAACGAGGAAACGGTGTTGGAGATGACCTGGGGGAAGTCGCGTCCCAGCAGCCCGTGGTCGCGGAGCATCTTGCCGCGCTCGGCTTCCGGGAGGAGGTACCACTCGTAGGAGCGCACGAACGGGTAGACACAGAGCCACTCGGCCGGAGCGACGCCACGGGAGTAGGCGGGCGTGTGGTTCTTGGCGAACTCCGCCTCGCGGTGGACGCCCATGGCGGACCAGACGATCTCGGTGCCGGCGAAGAGGGTGCTGCGGCGGATGTCGCGGATGGCCTGCTGCAGCGCTTCCGGCTTGGGGCCGTGGAGCCACACCATCACGTCGGCATCGGCGCGCATGGCTGAGACGTCGTAGCTGCCGCGGTGCGTGACGCCGGCGGCGGCGAGGCGATCCAGCAGCACCTCGAAATCGGCGGCGGCGTCAGCACTGCGGACCACAGGCTCCGACCGCTTGAATACCGTCCAAAGGGTAAAGAACTGCTCGGCTGATTCTTCGGTTTTAGTGACAGATTCGGCAGAAGTGTGGCTCATGGTTACCAGTTTGCCCCTTCCCTGCCCCCAAGGCGAAACCGAAGAGTTCTACAACTCGTAGAAGTGATCAAAGTCACGTTTTGCCGTGCGGCACGCCACGATGGACCGGGTATCAGGGGCGGCGCATGCGAAGGAACACCAGCCCCGCAGCGGCACCCACGCCAACCAGCCCGGCCCCCAGCCACACCATGGCACCAGGCATGTCCCGCAGCGGCCCGACGAAGGACACCGGGCGTCCCGGGCCTGCCTGCTCGCCTGCCGCCTGCGGCAGCCGCGTCGGCTGGGAGTTCCGTGCATTGATGGACAAAGCTGTGGGCAGCGGAGAAGCCGTGGCCCCTTGCGCACCGGGTCCATCGGCGCCGGCCGCAAGGGTACCGGGCAGGAAATTTACCCCAGCACCGGCACCAGGCACCGCGGACTGTTCGCCGGATACCGGGGCAGCGCCTCCCTGGCCGGCCGCGGGCGCGGTTCCCTCCGCCGGCGCGGCAATCGCCGGCAACTGGCCCGTGACGCCTGCGGCCGGAGCTGCTCCTGCCGCGGATGCAGCACCAGGCGCAGAGGCCGCACCGGAACCAGCTGGTGTGGACGCCCCCGGCCGGGCCACCGGCGGCGAACCCGTTGGTGCTGCCGCGGATGTGGTTTGCGGGCCCGGCGCCATGGGCGTCCCCGAGGTTGCCGGAGCCGTAGGCGCCGAGGTCCAGTCCCCGGACGGGGAAACGGTGATCACCGGAAGCAGGGCGCCAGGCACTGTAGGGATTGCGGACGGCGTGCGCGGCGTCCGGGCTGCCGGGGCGCCGGCACCGGGTCCTGCCGGGTTCTGCCCTTCACTCCCCTGCGCGGAGGATCCGCCAGTCACGTCCGGCCCCGGCGTAACGGCAGCAGTTTGCCGGGCAGCGATGGACAGCCCGAAAGCCGCAGCACTGGCGGCTGGGGCTGCGGGGTCCTGCGGAGGGGGGACTGCGTCGTCTGCCAGGGACGCCTGGACGCCGGTGGAAAGAACCAGTACCGCTCCGACGGCCGCTGCTGCGGTACCGCGCCGGATTCCCCCATGGATACCGGTCCGGGACATTGAAAGCTCGGACCTGTGTTGAACCATAGTCATCGACCCTAACCAGAACAATTGTCCGATTGGAAACCGGAAAGCCCGGCCCGGACGGTGCCGCATGCGGCCGTGCACCTGCTGAACCCCGCTGACCAGCAGCGATGCTCAGGCGGCGGTCAGCCGGCCGATTTGCTCACGTGTGTCGGCCACCACAGCGGCCAGGCCGTTCCCCGCCACCCAGCCGCCCACCACGGCCAGTCCGCCGGCAGCAGTGCATGCCTGGCGGATTTCCGCTGCCCGCGCCCGGTGCCCCACGGCGGCGAACGGCAGGGCTCCGCGCCACCGGACCACGTCCCAGCCCCGCACGTCCTCCCCGGAGATCCGGACGTCCAACAGGGCGGAGGCATCGCGGAGGGCGGCCGCGAACAGCTCATCATCGGTCCCGGGGCCGGCGGGCTGCGCCGAAGCACCGTCCACGCGGCCATAGGAAAGACGGACCACGTGGTGACCCGGACCGGCAGCGGCTGCCAGCCAGTCCCATTTGCCCGTGGCGTGCGTGAGCGCCTTTGCTTCGATGCCCGGTGTCTGGGGAGCCACCAGGATTCCCGTTCCGCGGGGGCGCCGGTCCAGCTCCGGTTTGTCCAGCACCAGCGTGACCAGCTTGACGTCGGGCCCCGCCGCCGGTTTCTTTCCGGCGACCGCGGGGACCGCCTGTTCCAGCAGTCCGACGGCGGCAGGTCCCTCCACGGCGACGACCAGCAGGGCGCCGTGGAAGGTTGTACCCGCGGCCTGGACGAGCCAGTCGGCCGGGGAGCGCGAAATTGTTGTGGCGGCGGCGCCCAGCAAGAGGGTCACTCCCCGGCCCCGGAGATCCGCCACCAGGGCGTCCACCAGGGTGTGCATTCCGCCGTCCAGGCCGGCGACGGCGGAGCCCGCCTTGGCCGGGTGGCTCCCCGGGGCTTTGCCGGGCGTTCCTGCGCCGCGCCGCTGCGCCGAAACCGCGGCAGCGAGGGAACCATGCCTGCGGAGCCCGGCACGGAGCCCGGGGGCCACCATGTCGACGTCGAGCAGTCCGGGATCAGCGGAGTGGACCCCGCCCACCACGGGTGAAACCAGCCGTTCCAGCACGCGCGAACCCATCCGGGCCCGAACCAGGGCGGAGACGCTGGTGACGCCCGCTCCGGCACCCACAGAGGCCGGCAGCAACCGGTCCAGGGAGGCGCGGAGTGAGCCCAGGATACCCAGCGTTCTGCGGACCTCGGGGTCCCAGGGGTTGGCGGGGATGCCCAGTACCCCGGTGCGGGGCAGCTCGCGGGGTCCGTCCGGAAGCTGCACCCAGGCACCTCCGGGGCGTGGGGGGACAATCTTCCCGCCGAGCCCGAGTTCGGCGCAGAGCCGGGCTACGGCGTCGGACCTGGTGGCGAAGGACTCGGCGCCGCTGTCCAGGGTGAGTCCGGCGACGGTATGGCTGCCCACGCACCCGCCCCACGCCGTCCCCGCTTCGAGGACGGTCACCTCATAACCGGCCGCGGCGAGTTCCCGGGCGGACAGCAGTCCGGAGATCCCGCCGCCCACCACCAGCGCCCTGCCGGGCTTCGCCGGCGAGCTGCCCATGGCTTACTCCGGCGCGATGGAGTGGATGAGCTCCACCACCCGGGTCAGGACGTCCGGGTCCGTTTCGGGCGGTACGCCGTGTCCCAGGTTCAGGACGTGGCCGGGCGCGGCGGAACCGGCGGCAATGACGTCACGGACGTGCGCTTCGAGGATGTCCCATGGGGCTGCCAGGAGCGCAGGGTCGATGTTCCCCTGCAGCGGCACGGTTCCGCCCAGCCGGCGGTTCGCCTCGTCCAGGGGCAGCCTGTAGTCGACACCCACCACGTCGACGCCTACGTCGCGCATGGCCACGAGCAGCTCGGACGTGCCGGTGCCGAAGTGGATGAGCGGGGCACCAAGCTGCCGGACATGGTCCAGGGCGCGGGCCGACGCCGGTGCAACGTATTTGGTGTAGTCGGCAAGCCCCAGCGAGCCGGCCCAGGAGTCGAAGAGCTGCGCGGCGGAGGCGCCGGCCTCCAACTGGGCCTGGAGGAACATGCCGGAGGCGTCGGCCGCCCAGTTGGCCAGAGCCGTCCAGGTTCCCGGGTCCGCGTGCATCATGGTCCGGGGACCCAGGTGGTCACGGGACGGCTTGCCCTCCACCATGTAGGCGGCCAGGGTGAACGGTGCACCGGCGAACCCGATGAGTGGGGTCTTTCCCAGTTCCGCCACCGTCAGCCGGACCGCTTCACGGATGGGCTCAAGGGCTTCCCACGTGAGCTGCGGCAGGGCTGCGACATCGGCCGCCGTGCGTACGGGCTTGTCCAGCACGGGCCCTACACCCGGGACGATGTCAACGCCAACCCCGGCAAGCTTCAGGGGAATGACAATGTCCGAAAAGAAGATTCCGGCATCCACGTCATGCCGGCGCACGGGCTGCAGGGTGATCTCGGAGGCCAGCTCCGGCCGGAGGCAGGAGTCAAGCATGGCGATGCCCTCGCGCACCTTCAGGTACTCCGGCAATGACCGTCCCGCCTGCCGCATGAACCAGACAGGACGGCGGGACGGTTTGCCCCCTCGGTAGGCCGTGATCAGCGGTGAGTCTGCGGTACGGCCGTCCATCAGTGGATGGTCTGCGGCAAGGGTGCCGGCAGCGGAGACGGCAGGGCTAGGAGTCATGCTTTTGATTGTGCCGAAAAAGAGCTGCAAAAGATAACGACAACCTGTCGACTGACGGCCCCGCTTCGGCAAGGTGGCGCGAATCACTTCGGGCTGTGGCGACAATCCTGTCCGAAGATTGTTCTACCGGGCAACGAAAAAGCTATGATTGGTCTGCTGTGGTTCTTTTCTCATTGGTGGCTACACACGCCGACATCGATCTTGAAACCGTTGCTCAGCTGAGCAACGGTTCTTCCGGGATTGCCGCATCCGCGCTCACCGAATCCCCCGCCGTGGCCGGAGCGGTGGTGCTCGCCACCTGCAACCGCTACGAGATCTACGGCGAGGCCCCCCATCCGGACGACGTCGAAGCCGCCCGCGCTGCCCTGGTCTCCCGGATCAGCGAGGCCAGCGGGCTGGCCGAATCCCTCGTCTCGCGTTCCTTCAGCACGCGCACCGGGAAAGAGGTGACCCAGCACCTGTTTGCCGTCAGCGCGGGACTTGACTCCGCCGTCGTCGGCGAACGCGAAATCGCCGGCCAGGTACGGCGGGCACTGATCACCGCCCAGCATGACGGCACTGCCAGCGCGGGACTTGTCCGGCTGTTCCAGGCGGCGTCGAAGACCGCCAAGGATGTGGGTGCGCAGACGGCCCTCGGTTCCCGGGGGCTTTCCATCGTGTCCGTGGCATTGGACCTGGCCACTGATCTTTCCGAAAACCCCGACTGGTCGGCCAAGAAGGTTGTCCTCTTCGGCACCGGCGCCTACGCCGGTGCCACCATGGCCCTGCTGCGGGAACGCGGCTGCACGGACATCTCCGTCTACTCTTCTTCCGGCCGGGCCGAAGGATTCGTGGCCTCGCGTGGAGGCGTTGCCCTCAATGCTGATTCGTTGCGGCCTGCCGTTGCCGCCGCCGACGTCATGATCGGCTGCAGCGGGTCGGATACGCGGGTTGAGGCCGACGAGCTGGCCCAGGTCCGCGCCGGTTCACCGCAACCCCTGATTGCCATCGACCTGGCCCTTACGCATGACTTCGACCCCGCCGTCGGCGAGCTGGAGGGCGTGGAACTGCTGACCCTGGAGTCCGTCCGCCTGGCCGCCCCGCAGGAACAGGCGGAATCGCTGGCGCAGGCAAGCGGCATCGTCAAGGGCGCTGCCAAGGCATTCGAGCAGGAACGGGAAGCCCGCTCCGTCGATTCAGCCATCGTTGCCCTGCGGCGCCACACCATGAACGTCCTGGACGCGGAGATGGAAAAGGTCCGCGCCCGCCACGGCTGCACCGCCGCAGCCGAAGAGGTGGAGTTCGCCCTCCGCCGTATGGTCAAGCAGTTGCTGCACGTCCCCACCGTCCGCGCCCGCGAACTCGCCGCAAATGGTCAGCAGGACGACTACGTTGCGGCCCTGGAGGCCCTGTACGGCATCACGGTGGAGCAGCCGGCTGCACCGGCCCCGCCTGCAGTGGTTGAGGCCGAGTGCCCGGTGGACCACAACGGCCGCGAAACCGCCTGAGGTTCCCCGCCCAACGCCCCATCATCATTTACCCCTAACCGGGGAACGCCCCATCACTTCCTTGAGGAAAGTGATGGGGCGTTTTTTGGATCAGCGCGAAAGGTGATGGGGCGTCCGGGTCAGTAGACGGGCTTTCCGGGTTCCACGTCCCGCACCCAGGCCAGGATCCCGCCGTCGAGATGGCTGACGCGCTGGTACCCGGCTTCCCGCGCCGCCGCTAGGACGTTGGCGGACCGTGTTCCGGCCTTGCAGTGGAACACGATGTCACGGTCCCGCGGCAGCTCATCCCACGCTTCGCCGGCCAGGATCCGTCCCTGTGGAATCAGCTTGGCCCCGTCGATGCGGACAATGTCGTACTCCCCCGCCTCGCGGACGTCCACCAGCTCAAAGTCCTTGAGCCCGGCTTTCCGGGAGGCCAGCATGGTGGCGAGCTGCGTGGCGGTGACAGTGTGTTCGGTGTCCGCCTGGGATGCAGGGGCGATCCCGCAGAACGCCTCGTAATCCGTGAGTTCGGTGATGGGCTGGGCTGCAGGGTCCTTGGATACCCGGATCTCGCGCCAGCTGCCGCCGAGGGCATCGAAGAGGGCAACCCGCCCCAGCAGGGAACGCCCGACGCCGGTAATCAGCTTCACTGCCTCCGTCACCATCAGCGATCCCACGGCGGCGCACAGCATGCCGAACACGCCGCCCTCGCCACACGAGGGCACTGAGCCGGCCGGCGGAGCCTCGGGGTAGAGGTCGCGGTAGGTGGGTCCGTGCTTTTCCCAGAACACGCTGACCTGGCCATCGAAACGGAAGATGGAACCCCACACGTAGGGTTTGCCCAGGATGGCTGCGGCGTCGTTGACCAGGTACCGCGTGGCGAAGTTGTCGGCGCCGTCCAGGATGAGGTCGTACCCGCTGAACAGCTCCAGGGCGTTCGCGGAGTCCAAACGGACGTTGTGCAGCCGCACGTCCACGAGCGGATTCAGCTCCGCGATGGCGTCGCGCGCTGACTCCGTCTTGGGCCGGCCCACGTCGCTGACCCCGTGGATCACCTGGCGCTGCAGGTTGCTCAGGTCCACCACGTCATCGTCGATGATTCCGATCGTGCCCACACCGGCCGCGGCCAGGTACAGCAGGGCCGGTGCGCCCAGGCCGCCGGCGCCGATCACCAGCACCCTGGCGTTCTTGAGCCGCCGCTGCCCCAGGGCACCGATCTCGGGAATGATGACGTGCCGCGAGTACCTTTCCACCTCGGCCGGGCTGAGGCCGGCAGCCGGTTCCACCAGTGGATCCAAGGAAACGGTGGACACATTTGCGGTGAAAGACGAAGCCATACTTCAATGTATGCCCCGGGATACCGCCGGGTCATATTACCCCGCAGTAAAGTGAAGGTAACTGCAATGGAAAGAAGGACAACTGTGGTCCCTGAAGCACGGGCTGACCGCCCGCCCGCGGCCGAACCGCAGGCTCCCTCCCGTCCCCCAGGCCAGCGGTCCGCCCGGATGCCCCGGGATGAACGCCGGGCGCAGCTCCTCGTTGCGGCCCAGGAGGTATTCGTGGCCAACGGCTACCACGGTGCTGCCATGGATGAGATCGCGGAAACCGCGCACGTCAGCAAGCCGGTGCTGTACCAGCATTTTCCGTCCAAGCGCGATCTTTACCTCGCGCTGCTGGAAAGCCATCTGGCATCCCTGACCGAACTGATGCTGGGAGCCCTGAACTCCACCACGGACAACGACGAACGTGTCCAGGCCGTGATGCGTGCCTACTTCCACTTCATTGCCAGCGACGACCAGGCGCACCGGCTGGTGTTCGAATCGGACCTGATCAATGACCCCGACGTCAGCTCGCGGCTGGAGACCTTCAACAGGACCTTCGCCGACGCCATTGCCCGGGTCATCGCCGAGGACACCAAGCTCCCCCACCTGGAGGCGGAGCTCCTTGGCCGCGGGCTGGCCGGGATGGCGCAGGTCAGCGCCCGTTACTGGCTGGAAACGGACGGCAACCTGGACCTCGATGTCGCCAGCGACCTCATCTACCGTTTAGCTTGGCGCGGAATCTCTCGCTTCCCCAAAGAGTCCTAGACTACAAATAAGACATCATCGACGAACTTCACAGGCTGGGAGGCCCCCTTGGAAATTAAGATCGGCGTACAGAACGTTGGCCGCGAGATCGTGCTGGAATCGACGCAGGATGCCGACACCGTGGCCAAGGTTGTGGGCCAGGCCATCAGCGAGGGCGGCGAGCTGCGCCTGAAGGATGACAAGGGACGCCTGATCATCGTTCCGGGCAACGCCCTGGCCTACGTGGAAATCGGCGCCGAAGAGGTCCGTCGCGTGGGCTTCGGCCAGTTCTAGTTTCCACCGGCCACCCAGTTCGCAAGGGAGATCCATGCTTTCGCTGACCATCGTGGTGCTGGCCACCGTTGCCGCCGGATTCATCATCTGGGCCAGTGACAAGCGGCATGCCAAGTACGGCGCGGCCCTGCCGGCAGGCATCGCCGCGGGTGTTGCGGCTTTGGTCTGGATCATCCTTATCGCGGCCGGCTTCGGCTACCTGCCCGGGCTGACCTGGCTTCCGTGGGTCCTTCCCATGGTCCTGGGCACAGCTGCTGCGATTGCCGTCGTCGTTTACGTGGGACGGACCCGTGCCCGCCACGACACGGAGCGGCTGACGGCCATCCTGCGGCGCTGACGCCGCCCCGGCTGAGCGGCTGCCGACGGCACAGACAGCTGTGGCCACCACCCATTCCGGGTGGTGGCCACAGCTGTCTGTTCATCGGATCAGAGGAACTCCGCCCGGCCCTCCATTGCCGATGACGCCAGGGCGTGCTCCCGTCGCGGGATGCGGCCGGCCGCGCGTGCCATCCTGCCGGCGATCACTGCATGCTTGAACGCCTCGCCCATGAGCGCCGGGTTCTGTGCGCGGGTCACGGCCGTAGCCAGCAGCACGGCGTCACAGCCAAGCTCCATGGCCAGCGCGGCATCCGACGCCGT
Source organism: Pseudarthrobacter sp. NPDC080039 (assembly GCF_040702335.1). NCBI lineage: Bacteria > Bacillati > Actinomycetota > Actinomycetes > Micrococcales > Micrococcaceae > Pseudarthrobacter > Pseudarthrobacter sp. NPDC080039. Next base: position 337,685 of record NZ_JBFBKY010000004.1, read on the forward strand.
GCCGATGCCTGCGTCAAGGACCACGGGAACCGAGGCCCGGGACACGATCAGCTCAATGTTGTGGGGGTTCAGGATACCCAGCCCGGTTCCAATGGGCGCGCCCAGTGGCATGACCGCGGTGGCACCCAAATTCTCGAGCCGCAGTGCCAGCACGGGATCGTCATTGGTATAGGCGAAGACTTTGAAGCCACGGTTCACCAACTGCTCCGTGGCCTCCACGAGTTCCACGGCGTCCGGCAGGAGGGTCTGCTCGTCGGCGATGACTTCCAGCTTCACCCAGTCGGTCTCCAGGGCCTCCCGGGCCAGCTCCGCGGTGAGTACGGCGTCCCGTGCGGTGAAGCAGCCGGCGGTGTTGGGCAGGACGCGGATGCCGTGGTCCACCAGCAGCTGGAACAGCGAGCCGGTCTCAGCCGTAGAGTAGCGGCGCATGGCCACGGTGGTCAGGGCGGTACCGGAGGCCAAAAGCGCAGCGCCCAGGCCGTCCAGGCTCGGCGCCCCGCCGGTGCCCATGATGAGCCGGGAACCCAGGGCGACGCCGTCGATCACCAGTGCGTCGCCGGGGCCTGCGTTTCCGGCAGGGTTGATGGTGCTGGTTTCGGTCATGGTGTCAGCCTCCCTGTACTGCAGTGACGAGTTCGATGTCGTCGCCGTCGGCGAGCGCCGTGGCGAACCATTGGCTGCGCGGCACCACCTGGGCGTTGTGCGCGACGGCGACGCCCAGTTTCCGGCCGTCCGTCGCCTGGCCGTCGCTGGCCAGTGGGCGGCCGGTGACCTGGGTGACGAGGGTGGTGATGGAGGCGCCGTCAGCCACCGTGTGCGGGTTTCCGTTGAGGGTGATGTTCACGCTGTCTCCTTGATGTGGGTGCTGTGATCGGCAATTGGTGGACTGGAGAACCGGTCAGGGCTGAAGGGCGACCAACGGGGGTCGGCTTTTCCATCCAGCAGTTCCGTGCAAATGGACGCTGCCGCGGGGGTGAGCAGGACGCCATGCCGGAAGAACCCCGTGGCGATAATCAGACCGTGCACTGTTGCACAGGATCCTTCGTCCAGTGAACCCGGGTTCACTGGAACCCTGCCCAGCAGCGGTGCGTTGTCCGGCGTTCCCGGCCGGGCGCGGGCAGTGCATTCCAGGAGTTCGAGTTCGGCGACGGCGGGCACCAGCGCCTGCGCGTCCCGGAGCAGCTGGTAGACGCCGCCGGCGCTGACGGCGTCGGACAGGGCGTCCTCCCGCTGCGTTGCGCCGATGACCACGGTGCCGTCCTGCCGCGGAACGATGTACACGGCGATGCCGTGGACCATGCCACGTACGGTCGAGGTCACCAGTGGCTGGAGGTGCCGGGGAACGGCAAGGCGGAGAATGTCCCCGTGCACGGGCCTCAGGGGAAGGTGCAGCCCTCCGGGCAGGTCCTCCAGTGCCCCCGCCTGCAGGCCATTGGCTACCACTGTTTCCGCGGCGAAGACCGCGCCTCCGCCGGCAAGGCGCGCGCCAACCACGTTTCCGCCTTCCCACAGCAGTCCGGTGGCGCGCTCCGGCACGGCAAACCCGTCCACCGCCCCGTCTGCGGCCAGCCCGGGTGACGCGGACGCGCCTGCCGCGAGGGCCAGCCGCAGGGCTGCCACCAGGCGCCGTGGATCCACCTGATGGTCGGCGGGAGTGTCAAGGGCGCAGGCGATGGCCGGGCTGAGGAGGGGTTCGCGGCGGCGGGCCTCCCGCACGGTCAAGGGCTCTACGTCCAGGCCGTTGGCCTGCTGCACGGCGCGCAGGTCCATGAGCGCCCGCCGGTCGGCGGCGTCGGCACCTACGGCGAGCGTCGGCGTCGTCAGATATCCGCAATCCGCGCCCGTTGCAGCGGCGACCCCGGCGGCAAAGGCCGGCCAGCGTGATGATGATTCGAGCATGAGTTCCAGGAGCTGTTCCTCCTGGTAGTGCAGTTCGCTGACCGGGGCCAGCATGCCTGCGGCGGCCCAGCTGGCACCGGCACCGGGCGCATCGTCGATGAGGACCACGGAGCGTCCGGACCGCTGCACCTCCCAGGCGATGCCGTGCCCCACCACTCCCCCGCCGATGACTGCCACGTCGGCGCGGATACCGGAAGGGGTGGGAGCACCGGACGCAGTGTGGTCTTTGATGGCGGTACGCATATGGGTTCCTTCCCTACGCCGGCATTAACCGGATCAGGTCAAGCGGTCGGCTCTGACGCCCTCTCAGCCCGGCGCTTTGTGACAGCTGCCGCGGGCTCCCGCAGTACCTGCCCAGTTTAGAGGAACTAGGCTTGCAGGCATGAATGCGACCACCCCATCCTTCCCCGCAGGTACCCACGCACCGGCTGCCGGCGCCGTCAATGCTGAAGTCGTCAATGTGCGGAACAACGATGCCCTGAAGGCAGCGCGCCTGTACCTCTGCACCGATGCGCGGAGGGAGCGGGGCGACTTTGCCGAATTCGTGGATGCAGCGTTCACCGGTGGCGTGGACATCATCCAGCTGCGCGACAAGGGAATCGAGGCGGCGGAGGAACTTGATCTCCTGGCCGTACTGAAGGAAACGGCGGTCCGGCACGGCAGGTTGTGGGCCGTGAATGACCGCGCCGACGTCGCCGTACTGTCCGGCGCACCGGTGTTCCACATCGGCCAGAAGGACCTTCCGCTGGCCGCTGCGCGCACGTTGGTCAACGGCAACGCCGCCATCGGGCTCTCCAGCCACACGCGCGAACAGGTGGACGCCGCACTGGCGGCAACCGCAGGCCCCTCGGGCCTGGACTACTTCTGCGTGGGTCCGGTGTGGGCCACGCCCACGAAGCCCGGCAGGGCGGCCGTGGGCCCCGAGCTGGTGAAGTACGCCGCGAAGGCTTCCCGGGAGGCGGCAGATCCGGTGCCCTGGTTTGCCATCGGCGGCATCGACCACGGCAACGTCCACCAGGTGGCGGAAGCCGGCGCTCGCAGGATCGTGGTGGTCCGCGCAATCACCGACGCACCGGATCCTGCCGCTGCTGCTGCTTCCCTCCTCGACGCGTTGGACGCCGCCGGATCCTGATGCCATATCCGTGGACTTGGAGCTACGCTGATTTTTGTGTCACATCATCGGTTGGCCCCCAACGTCCACGACCACAAGAACGCCCTGGAAGAGGCGTTGGGCCTGCTGCGGACCGAACTCGAACTTCCGGGCACTTACCCTGCCGACGCCGTGGAGGACGCCCGGGCTGCCGTGGCCGCGCTGAAGCTGCCCTCCTACGACCTGACCGCCGTCGAGTTCGTGACCATCGATCCGGCGTCCTCCACCGACCTGGACCAGGCCGTGTTTATCGAAGTGGACGGGGACGGCTACCGCGTGATGTACGCGATCGCGGACGTACCGGCGTTTGTGGCTCCGGGAGGTCCGTTGGACGCGGAGACGCGGCGCCGCGGGCAGACCTTCTACGCTCCGGACGGCCGGATCCCGCTGCATCCGGAGGTCATCAGCGAAGGGGCAGGCAGCCTGCTGCCCGGCCAGGAATGTTCGGCGTTCGTCTGGGACTTCACGCTCGACGGCGACGCGTCGGTGCTGACGGTGGGCGTCCGGCGGGCGCGGGTCCGCAGCCGCGACAAGCTGAGCTACAAGGGTGCCCAGGCAGACCTCGACGCCGGGACAGCCTCCCCTGTGCTGCATTTGCTCCGTGAGGTGGGCCTGAAGCGGGTGGCACTGGAGCGGGCCCGTGAAGGCGCCAGCCTGAACATGCCGGAGCAGGAAATCGTCCAAATGCCCGACGGCGGTTATCGCATCGACGCGGTTCCGCAGCTTCCGGTCGAAGACTGGAACGCGCAGATTTCCCTGATGACGGGAATGGCGGCCGCGCAGCTCATGCTCGAAGGCAAGGTAGGCATCCTGCGCACCATGCCCGCTCCGGACGAACGGTCGTTAAAGCATTTCCGCCTGCAGACCGAGGTCCTGGGCAGGCCGTGGGACGGGGAAGTCAGCTACGGCGAGTACCTGCGGTCCCTCGACCCCACCGACCCGCGCCAGCTGGCCATCATGCACTCTGCCGGCATGCTCTTCCGCGGCGCCTCTTATACAGCCTTCGACGGGACTGTGCCCGAAGACGGCATCCAGTCCGCCATCGGTGCCGCCTACGCCCACACCACTGCACCGCTGCGCCGCCTGGTGGACCGGTTCGTCCTCGTCATCTGCGAGGCCCTGTGCAACGGCGGCGATGTTCCAGGCTGGGCACGGGAGGCCCTTCCGCTGCTGCCCGGCATCATGGCCGGCTCGGACCAGTTGGCGTCACGGATGGAGCGCCTGGCCCTGGACACAGTTCAGGCGGCCCTGCTCCTAAACCACATCGGGCAGGAGTTCGACGCGATTGTCATTTCCGGGTCCAGGCCGCAGAACGGCAACGGCAATGGCAACGGCAAGAACGGGAACGGAAAGAACGGCAACGGAAGTTTCGGCATCATCCAGATCGCCGAACCGGCGGTGACGGCCCGCTGCGCCGGGGAGCTGGAATCCGGAACCAAGGTCCGGGTACGTCTGGTTTCATCGGACATCACCACCCGCCAGATCCACTTCGAGCTCATCTCCTGAATCCCGTCGCGCGCCCTTGAGGGCCTAAAACCGTGTTTCCTGACCCTTGCCGCTAGACTGGAGGGGTAGAACTGGATGCCCGGTCGTTGATTTCCTCCCATTGAAACCAACAAGCCCGCCCCTACGCGATCTTGAGATTTGCCCGCTGGTCCCCAGTGCCAGCATTAGATAGCCCGCGATCGGCTTCCACTGGAATCGCTTGCGCGCCTGAGCGTGCTCCGGAGCGGCCAGCCTTGGCCGGACCGTTGAGCAGGCAGCGCCATTGCCTAAATGAATAAGGAAACTCCCCTGTGAGTGAATTGCATACCCACCAGCTCCTGAGCGATGCGTCCGGCACGGAAACCATTGAGCCGGAAGAAACCATCATCTCGGACGAAACGCCGCACGAGATCGCCGAGAAGTCCTTTGCCGACTACAACGTCCGCGAAGACATCGTCGAGTCCCTGGCCGACGCCGGGATCACCCACCCGTTCCCCATCCAGGCCATGACCCTGCCCGTCGCCCTGGCCGGCCACGACATCATCGGCCAGGCCAAGACCGGCACCGGCAAGACCCTCGGCTTCGGGATTCCGGCCCTCCAGCGCGTCGTGGGGCAGGATGACCCCGGCTACGCAAAGCTGGCAGTCCCGGGCGCCCCGCAGGCCCTGGTCATCGTTCCCACCCGCGAACTGGCCGTGCAGGTGGCCAACGACCTGCAAACGGCGTCGCGCAAACGCAACGCACGGATCGCCACCATCTACGGCGGCCGCGCCTACGAGCCTCAGGTGGAGGCGCTGCAGCAGGGCGTCGAGGTGGTTGTCGGCACCCCCGGCCGGCTCATCGACCTCTACAAGCAGAAGCACCTGAGCCTGAAGAACGTCAAGATCGTCGTCCTGGACGAAGCCGACGAAATGCTGGACCTGGGCTTCCTGCCGGATGTGGAAACGCTCATCGCGGCCACGCCCGCCGTCCGCCAGACGCTCCTGTTCTCCGCCACCATGCCCGGCCCCGTCATCGCGATGGCGCGCCGCTACATGACCCAGCCCACCCACATCCGCGCTGCGGACCCCGAGGATGAGGGCCTGACCAAGCGGGACATCCGCCAGCTGATCTACCGTGCACACAGCATGGACAAGACCGAAGTGGTGGCCCGCATCCTGCAGGCGCGCGGCCGCGGCCGGACCATCATCTTCACCAAGACCAAGCGCACCGCCGCCAAGGTGGCCGAGGAACTGGTGGACCGCGGGTTCGCGGCCGCCGCCATCCACGGCGACCTGGGCCAGGGTGCCCGTGAACAGGCTCTCCGCGCCTTCCGCAACAACAAGGTGGATGTCCTGGTGGCCACGGACGTGGCCGCCCGCGGCATCGACGTCGAGGACGTCACCCATGTCATCAACTACCAGTGCGTGGAAGACGAGAAGATCTATCTGCACCGGGTGGGCCGCACCGGCCGCGCCGGCAACAAGGGCACCGCCGTCACGTTCGTGGACTGGGACGACGTTCCCCGATGGGCCCTGATCAACAAGGCACTTGGCCTCAACGTACCCGAGCCCGTTGAAACGTACTCGTCCTCGCCCCACCTGTACACGGACCTGGATATCCCCGAGGGCACCAAGGGCCGCCTGCCCCGTGACAAGCGGACTCTCGCCGGCGTTGACGCGGAGGTACTTGAAGACCTGGGTGAGACCGGCAAGAAGAACAGCCGGGGCGGCCGGGACTCGGGCCGCTCCCGTGAGCGCGACGGCCGGGGACGCGGCAAGGCCGACGGCGGCAAGGGCGGCAGCCGCGAAGGTGGCCGCAGCGGTGACGCCGCGGCCCGCCCAGGCGAGCGCCGCCGTCGTACGTCAAACCCGGACGCGGCGCCCGCCGCTGAAGCTGCCCCGCCCGCAGCCGCCGCCGAGCAGCCCTCACGCGCCCGCCGCACCAGGACCCGTACCCGCCGGCGCAATGGCGAAGTGGTGGCGGGTGCCGACACAGGCACGCAGCCCGGCACCTCCGAGGGCTAACTCCCGGAAATGACTGACACTGTTTGGGCGCCGGACGGCAGCAGCCTGGTGGTGCACGCGGACAACGCGGCGTACCTCCCCACGCTGCCGGACGGCGCCTTCACGCTGATATACGTAGACCCGCCGTTCAACACGGGCAGGCCCCAGCAGCGCCAGGAAACCCGGATGGTGGCCAACGCCGACGGCAGTGGTGACCGGGTGGGCTTCAAGGGCCGCTCCTACGACACCATCAAAGGCGCCCTGCACCGCTACGACGACGCGTTCAGCGACTACTGGTCCTTCCTGGAGCCCCGGCTCGTGGAGGCATGGCGGCTGCTGGCGGACGACGGGACGCTGTACCTGCACCTGGACTACCGCGAGGTGCACTACGCCAAGGTGATGCTGGATGCGATCTTCGGCCGAGAGTGCTTCCTTAACGAGATCATCTGGGCCTACGACTACGGCGCCCGGGCAAAGAACCGGTGGCCCACCAAGCACGACAACATCCTGGTGTACGTCAAGAATCCGGCGAAATACCACTTCGACAGCGCCGAGGTGGACCGTGAACCCTATATGGCGCCGGGCCTGGTGACCCCCGCCAAAAGGGAACTGGGCAAGCTGCCCACCGATGTCTGGTGGCACACCATCGTCTCGCCCACCGGCAAGGAAAAGACGGGCTACCCCACGCAAAAGCCGGAGGGCCTGGTGCGCCGCGTGGTGGCCGCGTCATCCCGCCCCGGGGACTGGTGCCTGGACTTCTTTGCCGGCTCCGGGACCCTCGGGGCAGTGGCCGCAAAGCTCGGCCGGAAATTCGTGTGCGTGGACCAGAACCAGCCAGCCATCGACATCATGGCCAAGCGCCTGGGTGCGCACGCCGCCTTCACAGCGTTCCAGCCCAATTAAGGACGCACGACGGCGGCTCCCGTGCCCAGTTCCTCAATGCGGGCCAGCATGTCCGGTGCAGTGAGGTTCTCCCCCAGCAGGTTCGGCTTCCCCGTGCCGTGGTAATCGGAGGAGCCGGTGATGAGCAGGCCGTGCCTGGCCGCCAGCCTGCGCAGGAAGTCGCGGCCCTCCTCCGGGTTGTCCCGGTGGTCGATCTCCACGCCGGCCAGGCCGGCGTCGATCATGTCGCGGTAGGTGCGCTCCCCCACAATCCGTCCCCGGGCAGACGCCACGGGGTGTGCGAACACGGGCACGCCGCCGGCGGCACGGACAAGTTCGACGGCGGTGGCAGGGTCCGGAGCGTAGTGCGGGATGAAATAACGTGAGCGGGAGGTGAGGATGGACGCGAAGGCCTCTGAGCGGTCCTCCACCACGCCCGCCGCAACCAGGGCATCAGCGATGTGCGGCCGGCCGAGGGTGGCGCCGGGTGCCACGTGGTGGATCACATCGTCCCACGTGAGCGGGTAGTCTTCGGCCAGGATGGTGACCATCCGTTCAGCGCGGGTCAGGCGGGAATCCTTGGCCTTGGTGATCTCCTCCAAGAGGCCGGGATGCGTGGGGTCGTGCAGGTAGCTCAGGAGGTGGACGCTGATGCCTTCCTCCGTGCGGCACGAGACCTCCATGCCCGGCACCAGGGCCACGCCGTACGTTGCAGCAGCATCCGCCGCTTCCGTCCAGCCCGCCGTCGAATCATGGTCGGTCAGGGCCACCACGTCCAGCCCGGCACGGGCAGCCGAGGCCATGACATCGGCCGGCGCCTCGGTGCCGTCGGAGACGTTGGAGTGGGCATGCAGGTCAATCCTCACTTATCCAGCCTAGTGGACCAGGGACAGCAGACCGGGGAGGCCCGTTCGCGCAGCCGGGACGCTGGTGAGACGATGGTGCCGTGAACGATGCCGAAAACACCCAAAACTCTGCTTCCCAGCCGCTGGAGGACCGCGTCAACAACCGCTCCCAGCGGCCCAGTTCCAACGCGTTCAAGGCCTTTATGGCCAGCAACTGGGCGCCGTCCAGCCAGGACCTTCCCCAGCGCGACGCCGTCGCCGGTTACGCCGCAACCCGGCGCAAGGCGATCTCGACCCGGTTCAAAGGTGAACGCCTGGTCATTCCCGCCGGCCCGCTCAAGGTCCGCTCCAACGACTGCGACTACCGCTTCCGGCCCCACTCCGGCTTCGCGCACCTGACCGGGCTCGGCCTGGACCACGAACCCGACGCCGTCCTGATCCTGGAACCGGTGGACGAGGGAACGGGCGACGACGGCGGGAACCACCGGGCCACACTTTACTTCCGGCCGCTGGCCGGCAGGGATACGGAACAGTTCTACGCGGACTCCCGCGCCGGCGAGTTCTGGATTGGGGCCCGCCCCACCCTCGAGGAGTTCGAAGCCCGGCTGGGGCTGGCAACAGCGCATATCGACCAGCTGGAAACAGCCATCACCAAGGACGTGGGAGCCCCGGAGATCGGCGGCATCTCCATCCGCCTGGTCCGCAAGGTCGACGACAACATCGACGCACTGGTGGACACGGCCCGCTACAACACCGCCAGGGATCCCGAGAACCTGGACCTTGGCGAGCTCGACGCCCTGGACGAGAAGCTCAGCGAAGCCCTCTCCGAACTGCGCCTGCTCAAGGACGACTGGGAAATCGAGCAGATGAAGATCGCGGTGTCGGCCACCGTGGAGGGATTCGAAGAGGTGGTCAAGGCCCTGCCGCGGGCCCTCACCCACGCCCGCGGCGAACGCGTCGTGGAGGGGGCGTTCTTCGCCCGGGCACGCGAGGTGGGCAACGAACTTGGCTACGACACCATAGCGGCGTCCGGAAACAACGCCACCGTGCTGCACTGGACCCGCAACACCGGCAAAATCCATGCCGGCGAACTCCTGCTTCTTGACGCCGGCGTCGAGGCCGACTCCCTGTACACAGCTGACATCACCCGGACGCTTCCGGCCAGCGGCACCTTCAGCGACATCCAGCGCAAGGTGTACCAGGCAGTCCTCGACGCCGCGGACGCCGGATTCGCGGCGGCCCAGCCCGGAACCAAGTTCCGTGACATCCATACCGCAGCCACCACCGTGCTGGCGGAGCGCCTGGCCGAATGGGGCATCCTGCCGGTCAGCGTTGAAGAGGCCGTCAGTCCCGAAGGCCAGCAGCACCGCCGCTGGATGCCACACGGCACCAGCCACCACCTGGGCCTGGACGTGCACGACTGCGCACAGGCCAAGCGGGAACTCTACCTCGACGGTATCCTCACGGAGGGCATGGTGTTCACCATCGAGCCCGGCCTCTATTTCAAGAAGGAAGACCTGGCGATCCCCGAGGAGTACCGCGGTATTGGTGTCAGGATCGAGGACGACATCCTCATGACCGCAGACGGACCCGTCAACCTCAGCGCCGCCCTGCCCCGCAACGCCGGGGACGTGGAGGACTGGATGGCCGGCATCTACCGGACCGAAGAAGCCTGACGCCCAACGGGGTGACGAAAAGAGCGGGACCGCCGGATTCACTCCAGCGGTCCCGCTCTTCGTTAAGGGGCAGGAAGCTTACGGCCCGGGCGTGCTAGTGACGGTGGCCGCCCTGGTTCTGGTCCCCGTCGGGTCCATACTTCTGGTCTGCGGGGTGTTCCGTGCCGTCATGCGGCTGGGGCCCGGGAGCGTTTCCTGCGCTGTGTCCCGCCCCCGGCTTACCGGCGTCGGCAGCCGGGCCCTGCGGGAGCCGGACGCCATATTGCGGCCGGCCGTCCGGCAGATCCGGGTAGCGGACCGCACGGACAGGCTGGGGCGCCTGCTGGTGCTGCCCGCCGTCGACCGGGTAACCATGCCCGTCCTGCCCTGATCCGTCCTGCGCCGGGCCGTCCTGTGCTGATCCGTCCTGCCCTGGGCCGTCATGGGCCGAGGAGCCGGAGGACCGCTGGCCGTACGGATCGTTCCAGCCGGCCGGGCGGGCGGGACCCTGGCCCTGCTGCTGCGGGTGCTGCTGCTGGTACGGCTGGTTGTAGTAGTCGCTTTGCGTGTAGGGGCCGTGGCCGGAGGCCGCGTCGGAACGGGACATGGGCAGCTGCTGCAGCAGGCGGCGGGCCTCATGGGCTGCCTCCGGGGCCACGATGACGTCATAGCTGGTTGCCACGACCTGGCTGGTGGAGGTGAAGTCCCGCTTGCCGCGCTGCATGGCGTAGGTGACGATGCCGAAGAGCATGAAGAATGCCGCACCCATGAGCACCGAGGTCATGATGGAAAAGTAGCCCGGTGACGGCGCGAAGAAGGAGAGCATGACGCCTACGAACAGGCCGAACCACATACCGCTCAGTGCCCCCGACAGGGCCACCCGCGGGTAGCTCAGGCGCCCCGTGACCCGCTCAACCATCTTGAGCTCGTTACCCACGATGGACACCAACTGGACCGGAAACTGCTGGTCCGCCAGGTAGTCAACCGCCTTTTGGGCGTCGAGGTAAGAGGTGTAAGAGCCAACGGTGTCACCGGTGGGAACAGCCCGGGCATCGTCCGGACCGTTCGGAGAGCCGGCCCTGGGTGCACCAAATATGTTCGACATAACCCCATTCTTGCCCATCAAGGTGGATGCTGCCTGTAAATTCAGCTAAAAGAGAGCAGACTCGGTAGCCTGTAGTGGTGAGTACAACACCTACACGCGTCTTCGTGGCACGCCTCCTGGGCCTCGACGTCTTCGACCCGCTGGGCGACCGGCTGGGCCGGCTGCGCGACGTTGTTGTGCTGTCCCGCGGAACCCAGGGACCCCCGCATGTGGTGGGCATCGTGGTGGAAGTCCCCGGTAAAAAGCGCGTCTTCGTACCCATGACCCGCATCACCTCCATCGACCAGACCCAGATCATCTGCACGGGCCTGGTCAACCTGCGCCGGTTCGAACAGCGCGGGGCGGAAACCCTGGTGGTGGCCGAAATGTTCGACCGCCGCGTCACCCTTCGCGACGGCAGCGGCGACGCCACCATCGAGGACATTGCCATAGACCAGCACCGCTCGCGCGACTGGTTCGTCAGCAAGCTCTTCGTCCGGCGCGGCCATTCGCTGTCCCCCTTGAGCCGCCTGCGCCGCAACGAAACCCTGATCATTGACTGGGCCGACGCCCTTCAGGGCCAGAAGACCGAACCCCAGGCCGCCACCCAGTTCGTGGCCAACCACGAGGACCTCAAACCCGCGGACTTCGCCGAGGCCCTGCAGGAGATGAGCGACAAACGCCGGTTCGAGGTCGCCAGCGAACTGCAGGACGAACGCCTGGCGGACGTGCTGCAGGAACTTCCCGAGGACGACCAGGTGGAGATTCTTTCCGCCCTGGATGTCCAGCGCGCCGCCGACGTCCTGGAGGAGATGGATCCGGACGACGCTGCCGACCTCCTCGGTGAACTCCCCTCGGCCCAGGCCGAGGAACTGCTCCAGCTCATGGAACCCGAAGGCGCCGAGGACGTCCGCCGCCTGCTCGAATACGACGAGGACACCGCGGGCGGCCTCATGACGCCTGTCCCGGTCATCCTTCCGCCGGAAGCCACGGTGGCTGAAGCCCTGGCGCACGTCCGGCGGGAGGAGCTCTCCCCCGCCCTCGCGTCGTCCATCTTCATTGCCCGGCCGCCGCTGGAGACGCCCACAGGCCGGTTCCTCGGCGTGGTGCACATCCAGCAGCTGCTGCGTTTCCCGCCGTTCGAGGCACTGGGAAACCTCGTGGACAAGAACCTCGAGCCGTTGTCCGACCAGGCCCATATCAGCGAAGTGGCGCGGACCCTGGCTACTTATAACCTGAACTCCCTCCCGGTGGTTAATGACGCCGGCCGGCTTGTGGGGGCGGTGACTGTTGATGACGTATTGGATCATTTGTTGCCGGACGACTGGCGCGCCCATGATGGCGAAGCCCCGATAAGAAAGCTCGGTGGCCGCATTGGCTGATATCAGTGCCCCGAAGAATCCCAACCAGCGGAACCTGGCCAAAGCGGAATCAAGAGGCAGCCTGGACACGCCCCTGAGCGGCCGTCAACGGATCCTGCCCGCGTTCCGGCCCGACCCGGATGCCTTCGGACACGCCACCGAGGCCTTTGCCCGGTTCATGGGCACGCCCCAGTTCCTGGTCTACATGACGATCTTCTGCATCTTCTGGCTGGGCTGGAACACCTGGGCCCCGGCCGAATGGCAGTTCGACTCGCGGGACCTTGGGTTCACGCTGCTGACCCTCATGCTGTCGCTGCAGGCCTCATACGCGGCGCCCCTCCTGCTGCTGGCGCAGAACCGTCAGGATGACCGCGACCGCGTCTCCCTGCAGCAGGACCGCCAGCGCGCCGAACGCAACCTCTCCGACACCGAATACCTCACGCGGGAGCTTGCCTCCCTGCGGATCGCCCTGCGGGAAGTGGCCACCCGTGATTACGTTCGGGCCGAACTCCGGTCGCTCCTCGAGGACCTGCTGGAAGCGCAGGAGGAACTGCGGACGCATGAGGACTCTGGCCCCGGTTCGCACGAATCCCCGCGCGACAAGGTCAGGGACAGGCTGCGCGAGCAACGGGACCGGCAACGCAACCCCCGCACGCAGCAGATTCCACGGGTCAAGCCCGGCCACTCTGCCCAATGACCGGCAAACCGCACAGCATCCGCCGGCCGGCAGCCCCAACCGCATGAAAGCCGAGGCTCTTCCATGAGCGCCCCCACCGATCCCGCAGCAGCCAACGGATCCCCGCAGCACCAGGCCATCGAAGAAGCCCTGGCCACGGTCATCGACCCCGAGCTCCGCCGCCCCATCACCGAACTGGGCATGGTGGAGTCTGTCAGGGTTTCCGGCGACGGCAAGGTCACCCTGGCGGTGCTGCTCACCATTGCCGGCTGCCCCCTGCGCGACACCATCACCACCGACTCCAGGAACGCCCTTATGGCGGTTCCCGGTGTCACCGACGTGCATGTGGAGCTCAAGGTGATGGACCAGGCGCAGCGCGACGCCCTCAAGGAGAAGCTGCGCGGCGCGGGCGGCCAACGCCGGATTCCGTTCAACGAGCCCGGTTCGCTCACCAAGGTCTACGCGGTGGCCAGCGGCAAGGGCGGGGTTGGCAAGTCGTCGGTGACAGTCAACCTTGCCTGCGCACTGGCTGCCCAGGGACTGCGCGTGGGCATCGTGGACGCAGACGTGTACGGCTTCTCCGTCCCTGCGCTCATGGGCATCACGCAAAAACCCACCCAGGTGGACGACATGATCCTTCCGCCGGTGGCTTACGGTGTCAAGGTCATCTCCATCGGCATGTTTGTCTCCGGCAACAAGCCCGTTGCCTGGCGCGGCCCCATGCTGCACCGCGCCTTGGAGCAGTTCCTCACCGACGTCTATTTCGGGGACCTGGATGCCTTGTTCCTGGATCTCCCCCCGGGTACCGGTGACATCGCCATTTCCGTGGCGCAGCTGCTGCCCAAGGCGGAAATCCTGGTGGTCACCACGCCGCAGGCGGCGGCCGCGGACGTCGCGGAACGCGCCGGCGCCATCGCCACCCAGACGGGACAAACCATTGCAGGGGTCATCGAGAACATGTCCTACCTGGAAATGCCCGACGGCGGCAGGATGGAGTTGTTCGGAAGCGGCGGCGGGGCGGTACTCACCGAGCGCCTCAGCACCACTGTTGGCGCCGAAGTACCGTTGCTCGGCCAGATTCCCCTGGACATCCAGTTGCGCGAGGGCGGAGACACAGGCGTTCCCATCGTCCTGGGCCGCCCGGAAGCGGCGGGAGCGGCTGCGCTGGCAGGAATCGCAGGGCAGCTGGCAGCTAAACCGCGCGGTCTCGCTGGAATGAAGCTGGGGCTGCAGCCCCGCTGAGTGCCCCCTAGGTGGCTTCGGTGTCGAACGGGGCGGTCTCGCCCGGCGCGAGCCGCTGCACAACCCTTTCCGGCCGTTTGGAAGCAGACTCAGCGGCTGCGGCGGCACCGGAAACGGCGGCCACGGCGGCCGGTGCGCCTGCGCTGACCGGCTTGGTGTCGTCGTCGAGCAGTGCTTCCTTGATGATGCGCCGGGGATCATACTGGCGGGGATCGTATTTCTTCCAGTCGACATCATCGATGTCGATGCCCACTTCTTCCTTGATCTGTTCCCGCGCGCCATTGGCCATGCGGCGGACTTCCTTGACCAGGTTTGCCAGCTTCTGGGTGTATTCGGGCAGCCGCTGGGGGCCGATCACCAGCACACCAATGATCAGCAGAACGATGAACTCCGGGCCGTTGATTCCAAACACTTTAGGAAGATTACCCTCTCCGGGCCCGGAGTGACGATTTCCGTCCGGCGGACGGAGCAACAGTGCGCATCACCGGGAGAACAGCCCCGCGATCTTTGTGAATCCGCGCTCGAGCCGGCTCTCCAGGGGTTCGGCGCCCTGCCCATCAGTCGAGTCCGGAACGGCCGCCGCCACCCCCTCCGCGGCGGTGTCGGCCATGCGCTTGAGGATGGGCAGGGCATCGTCGGACACGCCGGCAGGAAGGTCGGAACGGTAGGTGATGGTGAGGCCGGCTGTCCGGTAGGTGGCTGCCCGGTTAGTGCCGTCCCACTCCTGATGGATGCCTTCTCCCTGGGGTTGTGGCTGTGCATCTCCCGCCTGCGGGGCCTGGGCTGAGGCCTGCACCGGGTGCTCCTCAGTAATGGTGGCGTGATGGGAGCCATCGGTGAGCCGCAGCTCCACGGCCGGCTGGCCATTGACTATCAGCGCCTTGGCCGTCTCCAGGTGGAACCCCATGGACTGCAGTTCCGGGCAAGCCCACCCGTCGGAGCGGAGGGTGGCCAGTTGCGCATCGGTCAACATCCGGCCGCCGGCGGGGGTTTGTGACGAGACGTGCGAGAAGGCGGCGTCGCTGTCCCCTGAAGCGCCCGCACCGGGATCCCCGGCCGCCGTAAACGCACCGACGGCCAGCACCCCGGCGGCAGCCACCGTTCCGCCCGCGGTCAGCGCCAGCGCCCGGGCAGCCACCCGGGACGGACCGCCCTGTTGCGGGGGCACCTGCTCCTGTGCAGCCAGATGGTGGGTGCGGGCCAGCAGCCGGGCCGTGAGGTCATCACTGGCAGGCGGAATGGGAGCGTCCCGGAGACGCTCGATGTACTGCCGTTCCCGGCGGACGGTGGCAGCACACTCCTGGCAGGCCTCGAGGTGGCTGCCGGTGCGCTGATGCCTGCCGCCGAAAGGAAACTGGGACCTCATGCGCCGTTCAGAGGATGCCGGCGATGCGGGGCATCGAAAGCTTGCGGCGGGGCTGCTGCGGGCGCGGGTCGCGGTGGGCCAGCTTCTCCCGCAGCATCGTGCGGCCACGGTGGATGCGCGAACGGACCGTGCCCAGTTTGACGCCAAGAGCCTCGGCGACTTCGTCGTAGGACAGCCCTTCCAGGTCGCACAGGACCACCGCTGCGCGGAAGTCCGGCGGAAGTTCCTCCAGCGCGGCCTGGACGTCCAGGTCCAGGTTGTTCAGCTCAAAGCTTTGCTCCGGACCGGGCTCACGGCCGGGGAGACGGGACTCCGCGTCTTCCGCCAGTGCGTCGAACCGGATGCGGGTCTTGCGCCGGGCCTGGTCAAGGAACAGGTTTGTGGTGATCCGGTGCAACCAGCCGTCCAGCGTTCCCGGCTTGAAGTTGTCCAGGGAACGGAAGACGCGGACGAACACTTCCTGGGTGAGGTCCTCGGCGTCGAATTTGTTTCCGGTAAGGCGGTAGGCAAGCCGGTAGACCTTCGCGGAATGGTTGGTGACCACTTCTTCCCAGGTGGGACGGACCCACTCATCATCGGGATTGTTTACTGCAGGGACAGGTGCCACAACTGAAGATGACATCGTCCACTCCCCTCGTGGAATGCTAACGCCCGGATACTGTTGACATCTCTGATTCGGCGCCGGTCACCTTTTGGATGAGCGGATATTAATCATGTCAAACTTCGCTGGGAATTTCCTGACCGGCGGCCAACTTCCGCCTTGGGCGCAACGGCTGCTTCCCGAGGCTGCCGGGCCGGACACAGTAGGCTTGAGGAGACATTCCCCCTTTACGCCCAGAAAGCGACATTCCATGAGCGCCGACAAGTCCAGCAGCTGGTCCTATGCAGAAGATCTGCCCGCTGAGGATGAGGTTATGCTTCGGGCCCGGGAACGGTCATTCGAACTCGGCGTCAGCGCCATCAGCCCCGGCGTGGGTGCGGTCCTCACCGTGCTCGCTGCTGCGTCCAAGGCCCAGACCGCCGTGGAAATCGGCACCGGCGCCGGCGTCTCGGGCGTCTGCCTGCTGCGGGGCCTGGGTCGGCACGCAGTCCTGACCACCATCGACGTGGACGTTGAGCACCTGAGGGCAGCCCGCGAAGCGTTCGCGGAGGCCGGCAGCCCTGCCAACCGTACCCGCACCATCTCGGGCCGCGCCGGCGACGTCCTGCCCCGGCTCACTGACGGCGCGTACGACCTTGTCTTCATCGACGCCGACAAGCCCGGGCTGCCCGGCTACGTGGAGCAGGCCGTCCGGCTGCTCAAGCGCGCGGGGCTGCTGGTCATCAACGACGCACTGGACAAGGACAAGGTGGCCAATCCGGCCGGCCGCGAGCCCAACACGGTGACCCTCCGGCAGGTGGGGAAGGCAATCCGCGACGACGACCGGCTGTCCTCGGCGATGCTTCCCACCGGCGACGGCCTGCTGGTGGCCGTCAAGAAATAGGTGTCCCGGTAAAAGGACTGGGTCCGCAGCCCGCAGGCCGCGGACCCAGTCCGGCACGATTATTCGGTAACGCCTACCAGGCATTCCTTGAGGTTCGCTGCTTCGGCAGCGTTCAGTTCGACCACCAGGCGCCCGCCGCCTTCGAGCGGGACGCGCATGATCAGGCTGCGGCCCTCCTTGGTGACTTCCATTGGGCCGTCGCCGGTGCGTGGTTTCATAGCCGCCATGAGGAATTCCCCTCCATTTTGTCCCAGGACTGATCAGCCCGGGCGGGCTGTGTCCGCATGTCGATCAGGCCGCTGTGGCGGGGTGGTGCTTCCACCGCCGAGGCTGCGCGTTTTCTGAATGCTTTTGTCCTTGCTTACCTATCATTATCCCGGAATTACCCGCACGTAGCTAATCGATGGACATTTCTGCACGACCGCGATTCGGGCCCTGACCTGCGCAGAAGCCCCATTTTGCTACGGCGGATAATCGCCTCCACCGGGCAGGGGCGCCCACGCCCACAGCCACACGATCCAGACGATCTGAAGCAGCACGAACATGACAACCACCGTCCCGCGGTAAGCCCTTGAGCGGGACAGGAACACCGCACCCAGGGCCAGCGGAAACAGCGGCAGCAGCATCCTGAAAGTGCTGGTCTGCGGGTGGAGGAAGGCCAGCAGGTAACCCATGTAGCAGGCGCACCAGAGCCTCAGTTCGGTTCCGAGCTGTTTGACAGGGGGAAGGAAAAGCATCACGGCGAACAGTGCCGTGAACACCAATGGTGCGAGGAGGCCCAGTACGGGGCCGAAGAGCTCGACGCCGGTGTCAAACCACGGCTTGAAGGGCACCAGGTCCTGGCCACGCCAGACCGTCTCGGTCTTGGTATACGCCTGGGGGTCGCCGGTGGCTGCCCAGGCCAATGCGGGCCAGGTGAGCGCGGATACACCTGCGGCTGCGGTGAGGCCGGCCAGAGCACCGAGGTCCCGGAGCGAGTGGGGTGCTTCGCCGCGGGAGTCCTGCCGCCCGTTGCGGGTGTACGCGACGGCACGGAACACCAGGAGGAACCCGACCGTTGCGGCAAAAGGGACGCCCACCGGCCGGGACAGGCCCAGCAGGACCACCGAAGGTATGGCCCACAGGTATTGCCTGCGCACCATCAGCAGCAGTGCCCATGCAAGCAGCATGAGGGACAGCGGTTCCGCATAAGGTACCTGGAGAACGGCGGAGACCGGAAAGACCGAAAAAAACACCACGCCCCACATCGCCGGGGCGTGGGCGGCTTTTTGCCGGAAAAGCCGGTACACGGCCAGCGCGGAACCCCACCCGGCCAGCATGGCTATCAGCGTGAGCGAGGCGGCCGGACTCAAGCCCGTGAGGCGGCTCAGTCCACCGGCCAGGGCAGGAAAGAGCGGGTAGAACGCCCAGGTATTTTCCTGCACATTGCCTGCCGCATCCGTGGGGAGGACGGAGGGATAGCCGCTGGCGATGACCTGGCCGTACCAACGGGCGTCCCAGATATTTATGAAGTTCCAGTAGTCCGGTTTCGGCGGAAACCACGGGTTGGGACCTTGGTGGAGCGCTGCGGCCATGAAGATGCAGGCAGAGACCAGCCGGGCAACAGCATACAAAGCGGTGACCTGGAGCCACCAGGGCCAGGCGCGGACAGCGGTAGCCGCACGCTGGACTGCGCTGCCCACGGCAGATGAGGTATTGCGGTGGGCCACCGTACTCACAGTCCGCCCTTCCCCGGAGTGGCAACCTCATGGGCGGTTGTGCCGCCGGTTCCATGGCCCGGATCCTCCGGGGACGTTCCTGCGGAAACCGGGGGTCCGCCGTCGGAATCCTCATCCGCGGGCTGCTCCATGGCAGCCAGCCGGCCCCGCAGTTCCGCCAGTTCCGCATCCCGTGCAGCCAACTGGTCGCGCAGTTCATCAAGGACCTGGTCCACTTGGTCCATCCGGTAGCCGCGCAGGCCCAGTGAGAAGCGCAGGCGGGTGATGTCGGCCGGAACCGCGTGCTCGGGGAGCAGCACGGGAGGGAGGTTGGCCGGGGGTTCTTCAAATCCGCCGTCAAGGAGGGCGGGCAGTCCGGCGGCATTGGTTTTCCGCGGGCGAAGGCCCAGGCCGGCCCAAAGGACCGCCGCAACCAGCACGACGGCGAGGAAGACGAGGAAGAAACTCACTGTCCCATCGTGCCAGACCGTTGGCGGGAACTCCCGCGCACGGCTACTCCGGCCTCTGCTCTCCGTTCAGGGACGGGGTCACGGCAACGTGCAGGACACGGTCAACCGCCTCCGCAGGATCGTCCACGAGCTGGATGAGGTCCAGGTCCTTCTCGGAGACCATGCCCTCGGCCACCAGGGTGCCCCTGATCCAGTCGATCATCGGGCCCCAGAAATCGACGCCGAGGAGAACGATGGGGAAGGACGTCACCTTCCGGGTCTGGACCAGGACCATGGCCTCGAACAGCTCATCGAGGGTGCCCAGGCCGCCAGGCAGCACAATGAAGCCCTGTGCGTATTTGACGAACATGGTCTTGCGGGCAAAGAAGTAACGGAAGTTGATGCCCAGGTCCACCCACTGGTTCAGGCCCTGTTCGAACGGCAGCTCAATGCCAAGCCCCACCGAGACACCGTTGCCTTCCACGGTCCCCCGGTTGGCTGCCTCCATGGAACCAGGGCCGCCGCCGGTGATGACCGCGACCCCGGCTTCGGCCAGCTTGCGGCCCACCTCGACGCCCATTTCGTAGTAGGTGCTGCCGGGCTTGGTCCGTGCAGATCCGAAGACGCTGACGGCCTTTCCAATGTCCGCGAGCGCACCGAAGCCCTCTACGAACTCGCTCTGGATCCGGAGGACCCGCCATGGATCGGTATGGACGAATTGGCCGGCGCCCTTGGTATCAAGCAGATGCTGGTCCGACATTTCCACGGCCGCCTGCTTGCGCCGCAGCTCAAGAGGGCCTTTACGGCGCGGCTGGGAATTCTTGGCCGGATCTGCGTTGATACTCATTCCCCTAGGCTAACCTCCAACGTGAGGTATCTCTTGAATCACGATCAGGGGGAACCGGGGGTGATTGGCGTCATAACCCTCGGTTGTTCGCTAGATTCTTTTCTATGACTACACATGTGCCCGGCGATGCTCTCGTCTCCCTGAACGCCGTTAACAAGCATTACGGCCAGCTGCACGTTCTGAAGGACATCAACCTCCAGGTCCGCAAGGGCGAGGTTGTTGTGGTCATCGGACCCTCGGGCTCCGGTAAGTCCACCCTCTGCCGGGCAATCAACCGCCTGGAGACCATTGAGGGTGGAACCATCACCATCGACGGCAAGGTCCTGCCGGAAGAAGGCAAGGAGCTGGCCAAGCTCCGCGCCGACGTCGGAATGGTTTTCCAGTCCTTCAACCTGTTCGCGCACAAAACCATCCTTGAAAACGTCACGCTCGGTCCCATCAAGGTCAAGGGGGCGTCGAAGGCGGAAGCTGAAAAGGAAGCCATGGCCCTGCTGGAGCGCGTCGGCGTCGGCCAGCAGGCACCCAAGCTTCCCGCCCAGCTCTCCGGCGGCCAGCAGCAGCGCGTCGCTATTGCACGTGCCTTGGCAATGAAGCCAAAGGTCATGCTGTTCGACGAGCCAACCTCCGCACTCGACCCCGAAATGATCAACGAGGTCCTGGACGTCATGGTGCAGCTGGCCAAGGAAGGCATGACCATGATCGTGGTCACCCACGAGATGGGCTTCGCCCGCAAGGCGGCCGACCGCGTGGTCTTCATGGCCGACGGCCAGATTGTCGAGGACGAGACGCCCGAGGAGTTCTTCACCAACCCGAAGAGCGACCGTGCCAAGGACTTCCTGTCCAAGCTCCTCACCCACTAGGCACACTGCACCCCATTCGGCCGCCGCGCGCGGCCGACCAATGAAAGGTATCTGATGAAGAAATTCTTTACCCGGAAGAAGCCGCTGCTTGTCGCGGCAACCGCGGCCCTGGCGCTTTCCCTCAGCGCCTGTGGCGGTTCCGGCGGCGGCGGCACGGCTTCCTCCGGCACGGATGAAGCCCCTTACAAGGTTGCTGACAACGTGACCCTCACCGGCAGCCCCACCTACGACGCCATCAAGTCCAGCGGCAAGGTCCGCATCGGCGTCAAGCAGGACCAGCCGGGCCTTGGCTTCAAAGACGCGGCCACCGGTGAATACACGGGCTTCGACATTGAGATCGCCAAATGGATCGCAGCATCACTGGGCATGAGCAAGGACAAGATTGAGTTCAAGCCCATTCCGTCCGCCAACCGCGAGTCCGCCATCACCAACGGGGACATCGACTACTACGTGGGCACCTACTCCATCACGGACAAGCGCAAGCAGCTGATCGACTTCGCCGGACCGTACTTCGTCACTGGCCAGGGCCTGCTGGTGAAGAAGGACAACTCCAGCATCAACAGCGAGAAGGACCTCTCGGGCAAGAACGTTTGCTCAGCGACGGGTTCCACCCCGATCCAGAACATCAAGGCAAACTTCCCGAACACCAAGACCACCGAATTTGATACCTACTCGCAGTGCGTCGAGGCGCTCAAGAGCGGCCAGGTTGACGCGGTCACTACCGACCAGGCCATCCTGCTCGGCTACGCTGCCCAGGAACCGGACAGCCTGAAGGTTGTGGGCCAGCCGTTCACCACTGAGAAGTACGGCGTCGGCCTGAAGAAGGGCGATACCGCGCTGCGTCAGTTCATGAACAAGACTTTCACCGACGGTAACTCTGTGTGGCAGAAGATCTACGACCAGACGCTGGGCCAGTCGGGCACCAAGGTCGAACAGCCCAAGGTAGAGAACTACTAAAACCAAAGTCGAGGGGGCGGCTGTGCAGCCGCCCCCTCTTCCACTGTCGAAAGCGACGATTCTGTGAATACGCTGCTGAACAATTCGGATCTCTTCATTACGGGTTTCCGGAACACGCTCATACTTTTCTTCTTCTCGGCGATCTTCGCCCTGGTCCTCGGTACCATCGTTGCCGCACTTCGGGTCTCCCCCGTTCCCGCCATGCGCGCCACTGCGACCCTCTACGTCAACGTGGTGCGGAATACCCCGCTGACGCTGGTTCTCTTCTTCTTCGCCCTCGGGTACCCGAAACTGGGCCTGGTGCCGATCGACTTCACCACCGCAGCCATCATCGGCCTCAGCCTCTACACCGCCACCTACGTGGCGGAAGCGGTCCGCTCCGGCATTAACACCGTGCCTGTAGGCCAGGCCGAGGCTGCCCGGGCCATCGGCCTGCCCTTCACCCAAACCCTGACCCTCGTGATCCTGCCGCAGGCTTTCCGCGCCGTCATCCCGCCGATGTTCAGCGTATTCATCGCCCTGCTCAAGAACACCACGGTCGCCGCCGGTTTCTCGGTCTTTGAAGCAGGCGCCATCCGGGCAAACCTCTCCGAGCGCGGTGAACCCGCAATGACCGGGCTGCTGTGGGTCGCCCTGGTGTTCATCATCCTTGTCTTCATCCTTTCCGCGCTGCAGCGAAAGCTTGAACAGAAGTGGAAGGTTGCCCGATGAGTTCAATCCTTTTTGACGCCCCTGGCCCCAAGGCACGCTCCCGGTACCGGATTCTTGGCGTCGTCACCGCCCTCGTGATCCTGCTGATCGTCGGATTCGTCATCCTGCGCTTCGCGCAAAGCGGCCAGTTCGACGCTAAGAAGTGGCAGTTGTTCACTTTCCCGCTGGTGCAGCAGACCATCGCCCAGTCGGTCGGTGCCACGCTGTCCGCCTTCGCCACCGCCGCAGTCCTGAGCCTGGCCCTGGGTGTGCTCCTGGCATTTGGCCGGTTGTCCGACCGCCGCTGGATCAGCGCTCCCTGCTACGGCTTCACTGAGTTGTTCCGCGCCGTTCCGCTGCTGATCCTGATGATGATCTTTTACTATGGCCTGCCGACCATCGGGGTCCAGGGCATCACGCCGTTCACCGCGGTGGTGGCAGGACTGGTGCTGTACAACGGATCTGTCCTCGCCGAGGTCTTCCGGGCCGGCATCGAGTCGCTACCTCGGGGCCAAAGCGAGGCCGGGTATGCGATTGGCCTGCCCAAGAGCAAGGTCATGACCAGCATCCTGCTGCCCCAGGCTGTCCGGTCCATGCTTCCGGTGATCATTTCCCAGCTGGTGGTCATTTTGAAGGACACCGCCCTTGGATTCATCGTGACCTACAACGAGATCCTCTTCCAGGCGAAGTACTTCGGCAGCCAGATCCAGTACGGTTCCCCGATTATCCCGGCAGCCATTGTTGCCGCCGTGCTCTATGTGGGGATGTGCCTGATCCTGGCGGCTTTCGCCAAATGGCTGGAGCGCAGGCTTTCCCGCAAGCCCGGCGCGGCAGTCACACCCGCGGCTGCTGTTCCTGCCGAGGTGTAGCAACTCCGGCAGCGCCGCCGACGCGAAGGGCCCGGAACCGTCAGGTTCCTGGCCCTTCGCGCATTTCGTGTCCCGGCCAGGGCGCCTCTTGGGCAGCAGCGCCGCTTAGCCGGCGAGCCACTCCTCCAGGGCGCGCAGGCAGGTGCGGATGGCGTCGGCGTCGACGTGCTCGTTGTCCTTGTGGGCCAGCAGGGCGTCGCCCGGGCCGAAGTTCACCGCGGGGATCCCCAGCTCACTGAAACGTGCGACGTCGGTCCAGCCGTATTTGGGCTTGGGCTCGGCTCCCACGGCGGCAACGAAAGAGGCGGCTGCCGGGTGCTGCAGGCCCGGACGGGCGCCTGCTGCGGCATCGGTGCGGACCACGTCGAAACCTTCCAACAGTTCCCGTACGTGGGCTTCGGCCTGGTCCGGCGTCTTGTCCGGCGCGAACCGGTAGTTGATCTCGACCACGCAGCGGTCCGGAATGACGTTGCCGGCAGTGCCGCCATTGATCTTCACCGCGTTCAGGCTTTCGCGGTAGTCCAGCCCGTCAACGTTGATGGTCCGGGGCTCGTAGGCTGCCAGGCGGGCCAGGATGGGGGCTGCGGCGTGGATGGCGTTGCTGCCCATCCATGCGCGGGCCGAGTGGGCGGCCTCCCCCACCGTGCTCGCCTCAAACCGGCTGGTGCCGTTGCAGCCGCCCTCCACCGTACCGTCGGTTGGCTCCAGCAGGATGGCGAAGTCGCCTGCCAGCAGGTCCCCGTGGTTGCGGACCAGGCGTCCAAGGCCGCTCTTGACCGCTTCCACTTCTTCATGGTCATAGAACACGAAGGTGACGTCCCGCTTAGGCTGCTTGCCGCCGTCGAACAGGGCTGCCGCCAGTGCCAGCTGGACGGCCACGCCGCCTTTCATGTCGGTGGCGCCACGGCCGTAAAGGATGCCTTCCCCGGGAACGCCAGACTCCCAAGTGGAGGGGACGGTGCCCTTGGCACCTTCGGTCAGCGGCAACGGGACCGTGTCCAGGTGCCCGGCGAGGATGACCCGTTCACTGCGGCCCAGTTCAGTCCGGGCAATGATGGCGTCACCGTCTCGGACCACGGACAGCTGCGGAATCTGGAGCAAGGCAGCTTCAACTGCGTCCGCCAAAGGCCTCTCATTGCCCGACACACTGTTGATGTCCATCAGCGCCGCGGTCAGCAACGATACATCCTGGCGGAGGTCAAGGGTGGACACGAAAGATTCGGGGGCGGTTTCGGCAGTCACGAAGCCAGTCTAGTTCGAACCGCCTGCCTGGCCCTCGATAGACTGGAGCACATGACTGAGACCGCTTCCTCCGCCGTGCCCCAAACCCTGACCCCCAACGCCGATGACCGCTCCGCCTATGGCTTTGGCGTGGCCACCGTCGCCACCGCCGGCGGCGAGGCGACCGTCCTGGACGTCTGGTTCCCCGCACCGGCACTTGGCGTTGCAGCCGAAGACCTTCGATCCGTGGAAGACGCTGACGACGCCCTGACCCGCATCGCCGAGAACGGCGCCGATGAGGACCGCGGCACCGAGCAGAAGGTGGTCTTCGTCCAGATCAACCTCGACGAGGCTCCCGCTGATACGGCAGACGCCTACCTGCGGCTGCACCTCCTATCGCACCGCCTGGTCCGTCCGAACACAATCAACCTGGACGGCATCTTCGGCAAGCTCCCCAACGTGGTGTGGACCAACTTCGGCCCCGCCGCCGTCGAAGGCTTTGAACTGACCCGCGCCAAGCTGCGGCGCCGCGGCGCCGTCACGGTCTACGGCATCGACAAGTTCCCGCGGATGGTCGACTACGTGGTTCCCAGCGGCGTCAGGATCGCCGACGCCGACCGGGTACGCCTGGGTGCCCACCTGGCTGCCGGGACCACGGTCATGCACGAGGGCTTCGTGAACTTCAACGCCGGGACCCTGGGTACCTCCATGGTGGAGGGCCGGATCTCCGCGGGCGTCGTGACCGGGGACGGCAGCGACGTTGGCGGCGGCGCATCCATCATGGGTACCCTTTCCGGCGGCGGCAAGGAAAAGATCACCATCGGCGAGCGCGTCCTGCTCGGCGCGAACTCCGGCGTTGGTATCAGCATCGGCGATGATTCCGTGGTGGAGGCCGGCCTGTACGTCACGGCGGGCACCCGTGTGCGCGTTCCGGGCCCCAAGGACGAGGTGGGCGAAGACACTACGAAGATCGTCAAGGCTGCTGAACTGTCCGGCGTGCCCAACCTCCTGTTCCGGCGCAACTCCACCACGGGTGCCGTGGAGGCCCTGCCCCGCAAGGGCCAGACCGTTGAACTGAACGACGCGCTGCACGCCAACTAATTGCTCCGTGGCCCCCTTGTCTGTGGCGCGCAGGCGCGGCCTGCGCCGCCTTGCGGTGCTGCTCCTCACCCTCGCGCTGGTCGTGGGCGGAATCTACACTGCGGTGTATTTTGTGCAGCGTTCCGAGACCCTCGTTTCAGAGCGCTGCACAGCAACCGCCGGCGGGCGGAGCGGTGAACTCGCCCCGGACCAGGCAGCCAACGCAGCGCTGATCACTGCGGTGGCGGTGCGGCGCGGCCTCCCGGCACGTGCCGCCACCATCGCCCTGGCCACGGCCATGCAGGAGTCCAAACTGCGAAACATCGGGCACGGCGACCAGGCCGGCCCCGACTCCCGTGGCCTCTTCCAGCAGCGGCCGTCCCAGGGCTGGGGTACCGAAACGCAAATCATGGATCCGTACTACGCCGTGAACGCCTTCTACGACGCCCTGGTAAAGATTCCCGGCTACGAGACGCTGGACATCACTGACGCGGCACAGCACGTCCAGCGGTCCGCCTACCCCAAGGCGTACGCCGAGCACGAGGATATGGGCAGGGCGTTTGCATCGGGACTGACAGGGCAAACGCCTGCAGGAGTGCAATGCACGCTGCGCTCCCCTACTGCGGCTGGCGATCCCGCGACGGTGGCCACTGAACTGAACCAGGGCTACGGCGGCGTGGATTCCCAGGTCGACGGTGGCACCCTGGTGGTCGATGTGGACGGCGCGCTGGCCTGGTCGGTGGCCCAGTGGGCGGTGGCCAACGCCAAGGACCTGGCAGTAACGCGGGTGGAAGTGGATGGACACACCTGGCAGCGGTCCGGCGGAGACGGATGGCAGGTCACGGGGTCTCCCGGGACGCAGGTGCGCATCACCGTGCGTACGGACGACGGCGGCAGCTGAGCGCCGCCGTCGCCACCCTGGACACCACTAGACGAGGATCTCCAGCACAGGCTGGACATAGCTGCGGAACAGTTCGGGCTGGCTCATCAGTTCCTGGCTCATGATGATCTTGTCCGGCTCAAGGTACCAGGCCCGCTGTTCGTCCAGTGGCAGCTCTATGATGGTCAGTTTGAAGTCCCGCGAGTCCCTGCCCACTTCCATCAGCCTGTCATCCATCATGTCCTGAAGAAGCTGGTCGGTTCCGGTCACCACGCGTTCCGCTTCAAGCTCGGCGTATTCGCTCCGCCGCTCCCGGGCCCAGGTGAGTGCGGAACCGAAATGTGCCTGCAGTACCCGCTGCAGTGCCGGAGAGTTGCCGAACGCCTCAAAGCTGGGCGGGGAGAGCTCGGGAGACATGTGCGGGTGCGCCTTGAGCAGTTGTTCCCACCAGGCCTCCCATTCGGTTTTCAGCGCGCTGAGTCCACCGACGTCGGAAGTGAGGTGGGTGTGGTCGGCGGAGCGGACCTTGGGCGACGCGTGGGAAAGGACGGGCTGCCCCACACCGTTCAGTCCGGCCGCGTCCCTGACGTAGAGCGCAATCATCATCGGCCCGGACGTGTCGGTAGTGATCTGCCATCCTGAACCGCCTGCGTGCTGCATCCGAAGTCCTTCCCTGGCCTGCTCCTGCCGGCCATCAAGATCCGGTCCGGCATATCCGGCTATCAGTCTATTCCCGCAGCCACGCCACGCGAGGGCACCAGGGTATCCGCCTTTGCGGTTTACCGGCCCAGCCCGTCGAGCTGGCGTTCCAGGACATCGCGGCACATCTGCGCAGTCATCCAGGCCGGTTGCAGCAGGGCATGCATGCACAGGCCGTCCACCGTGGCAAGAAGCCGTTCCGCCTCTACCACCAGGTTCTCCCTGGGTTCGTTATCCGGGAGCAGGGAGGCAACCACTGCACCCATGACTGCGGCGACTTCACGGTGGCTGCGGTCCGCTTCTGCGGCAAGAAAGGGCCTGATCCTTGCGGCATTCTTGAAGGCCATCCGCGCGCATGCTTCCACCGCTGTCTCTTCATCGAGGGGAAGCATGCCGCCCAGGAGGGTTAAAACAGCCGCTCTTTGCCCAGGGCCACCGGCGGGAGCCGCCTGGACGGCCGGAAGAAGCTCCTCGAGCCGGCCCACCAGGCTGTCCACCACTGTGCCAAATGTGAACGCAAGCAGTTCCTCGCTGCCGGCGAAATAATGGCGGACAGAACCCACGGCGAGTCCGGCTTCATCCGCCACTTCCCGAAGGGAGGCGCGCTCCAGGCCATCCACCGCGATGATGCGGAGAACCGCCTGGACAACATCCTGGCGCCTGGCACCGGCGTCTACTATTTTGGGCACTATTCTTATTAGCACATCTGTGCTTCGACTGCCGCCGCGCGGCGGCCGCGATACGGGACGCGGGGGCGACTGCACTCCCTGTGGGATAGCGTTGAGGCATGAAAATCTTGGTTACAGGTGGCACCGGCTACATCGGTTCCCACACCGTCCTCTCCCTGCAGGAAGCCGGCCACGACGTGGTGGTCATCGACAACCTGGTCAACTCCAGCGAGGAGTCGCTGCGGCGGGTTGCCGAACTCAGCGGCAAGGCCGCGGAATTCCACAAGGTTGACCTCGTGGACGA